>CAKKSJ010000122.1 GCA_919902965.1 Burkholderiales bacterium | reverse complement strand
ATCGTCGATGTGATCGATCTGCCTGCCGTGTTCGCGGCGATAAACAAGCCGCCGAAACAGACTTCACTCGCATGGCCGGGCTGGTGGTCGTCCCGTTTGAATAGCGGCCGTTGGCCAAGGCCCTATTCTTCGCGGAACAGATACCGATCGATCGCGACCACTGCCTGGTTTGGATGGGTGATAAAGCGCGGCTGATAGATGTATTCCGGCGTCAGATGCCGGGCAAGGAAGCCGGTGATCCTGGGGTTGGGTGCGGCAGCGTTCTAGCTCGCGAGGATCTCGAGGTAGTTGTTGTCGAACATGACGCAGCAATTCCCGTACGCCATCAGCCATCCAGCCTCATTCCCCAATGCGGTCGTTCGCGGTGACGCTGTGACATATCCCCGTGGGTTCTAGCTCCAGCCACGCCCCTTGAATTGGTTGCCAGAAATGATTTGGAGTAATCTTCCACAATGAGCGAATCTGAAGGCCGATTTGCGGTCCTGCGACAGTCAGCCGACGCCGGCGCGGTGGCCGCGATCGAGCGCCTTATCCGCGAAGCGCCGGACGGCGACTTGAGCCGGGTCAATGTTCTGGATTTCGCGCGGACCAACAATATCGACGAAGAGCGCGCCATCGCTGCGTTTCTTCACGCGGCCCGGCTCGGACTCTTCGAACTTTCCTGGAACGTGCTCTGTCCGGGCTGCGGCGGGGTACTTGACTCGAACGCAACCCTGAAGACCGTTGACCAGGAAGCGTATACCTGTGCGCTTTGTGCGGCTGGTTACGACCCCACACTCGACGAAATGGTCGAGGTGGCCTTCACTGTCACTCCGAGCGTGCGCCGGATCGCCGCACACGATCCTGAAACGCTGACCATATGGCAATACATGCGCCAGATGTTCTGGAGTTCGGGTGTTGAACTGCCTGAAGGCGACGCATTCGATAAACTTCTGCAGGAGATGATAATCGAATCGGTAGAATTGCCGGCGGGCGAGAAGGCGCACCTGTCGCTACAGCTTCCGCCCCAGTTCATCATCGTCTTCGATCCGGTGACGCACTCGGCGCATTTTCTGGATGTCAAGGGTGAGCCAACGCGCGATCGCCAGAACCTTTCGGTTGTTTTCAACAAGGTGCATGCACCTACTGGAACCGTGGAGATGCGTCCCGGTCCGCTGCGACTCACCCTGGAGAACCGTACCGACGTGCGGGTGCTGCCGGCTCTTTATATTGTTGGGGACGCGCTCCACAACATGCTGGGCAAACGCAAGCGGTTTCTTACGGCCAAGCGCCTGCTGACCAACCAGACTTTCCGCGATATTTACCGCACCGATACGCTGGACGTTGATCAACGCCTAAAAATCACCAGCCTCACGTTTATGTTTACCGATCTCAAAGGATCGACCGAACTCTACGAGCGCGTCGGCGATCTCGTTGCCTATGACATGGTCAAGGCGCACTTTCGCGTGTTAAACGAAATGGTCGCCGCCGAAGCCGGCGCGGTGGTGAAAACCATCGGCGACGCGGTCATGGCGACATTTCCTACGCCGGAGCGGGCGCTTGCGGCGGCGTTGCGCATACGCGAAGCGATGCACACGCTCAACGCCGAAAGCAAGCACGAGGATCTGCTGCTCAAGATCGGACTGCATGAAGGTCCCTGCTTGGCGGTTACGCTAAACGATCGCCTGGATTACTTCGGGCAGTCCGTTAACATCGCCGCGCGCGTGCAGGGCCTTTCGGTATCAAGTTCTATTTTTGCGACTGCGCCGGTGGTTGAACACCTGGGCGCGGCGCGCCTGCTCGACGCCGCGGGTCTCAAGGCGGTGGCACAACGCCATCAGCTGCGCGGCGTTGCGAACGAATTGACGGTCTACGAAATTCCCTGAAAATCGGTCGAGGGGATAAGCTATGGACCGGGCGTTTATCGCGCAACCCGCACTGCCGGCGATGAGCGCCAGCTGATCCAAGCCGGACGGGTGAGTGTCGGCTGCCGTCGGTGAGCGACACAAACTGGGCGGCCGCTTGCTAGGGCGTGCCGTTCCCGGCTCCGCCGTTCGCTGCGGAAATTTGCCGCGCCAGATGGCCAATCACCTGCCCAGCCAACTCCGGCGCGAAGCAATCGAACAGTTTCGGCTCCGGCATCGCGCGCAGCCAGGTAAGCTGGCGCTTGGCGAGCTGGCGCGTGGCGTAGATGCCGCGCTCGCGCAGCGTGGCGCGGTCATACGCCGCTTCGAGATGTTCCCAAGCCTGGCGGTAGCCGACGCAGCGCATCGAGGGCAGACGCGGGTTGAGCGCATAATTCCTGCGCAGTCCCGCGACTTCCTCCACTAGGCCCGCAGCGAGCATGGCTTCGAAACGCAACTCGATGCGCCGGTGCAAGAGCGCGCGCTCGGCCGGCGCCAGCGCCAGCGGCACGAATCGGTATGGCAAGGGCGCGGCCACGCGCGCGCCCTGCAGCGCCGACAGCGGCTTGCCGGTAACGCGGAAGACCTCGAGCGCGCGCTGGATGCGCTGCGCATCGCCGGGCTTGAGCCGCGCGGCCGTAGGCGCATCGATGCCCGCGAGTTCGGCATGCAGCGCGGGCCAGCCTTTTTCCCCGGCTTCGGCCTCGATTGCGGCGCGCACCGCGGCGTCGGCCTGCGGCAGGTTCGACAGGCCCTCTCGCAGCGCTTTGAAGTAAAGCATAGTGCCGCCGGCGAGTAGCGGGATGCGCCCACGGCCGGTGACTTCCCGCATCAGGCGCGCGGCATCAGCGCGAAATTGCGCAGCCGAATAGCTCTCGGTCGGATCGATGATATCGATCAGGTGGTGCGGCACGGCTGCGCGCTCGGCGGCCGCGGGCTTGGCCGTGCCCAGGTCCATGCCGCGGTACACCTGGGCCGAGTCCACGCTGATAATCTCGACCGGAAAACGCCGCGCGATCTCGACTGCCAGCGCGGTCTTGCCGCCGGCGGTGGGCCCCATCAGCAGGATGGCCGGGGGCATTGCGGCCGACGCTGCGTGGATCATGCGCGCGGCCGCACCGGCTCATCCAGCCGCGCCGCGCAGGCGCCGCGCCTCATAGGCCTGCAGGTGGCAATATGCCGTGGCGAGCAGGCGCGCGTCGATGCCCGCGGCGCGCGCGCGCCGCAGCATGT
>CAKKSJ010000121.1 GCA_919902965.1 Burkholderiales bacterium | reverse complement strand
CTCTACCAGGATGGCCCGCGCTATTGGTACTCGACCCAGCCCACTGTCACCAAGCTGGCGGAGGACCGGGCCGAGCAGCTCAAGCGTGATCCGGATAAAGTAATGCACGAGCTTGATTGACGCCTGCGCAAGGACCTGGAGCGCAAGGGCGACTTCAGCCGCATTCATCCCTTGCCGCAGTCCGGGCAGGATGTACCCGATGATCTTGACGCGCGATTGGTTGTGCTCGGGATCAATCATCCCTACGGCAAGGAGCCGGGAAGCGCCGCCGAGGTCGCCGCCAAAGCGATTCTTGAGTTTAATGGCAGCACCCCCCGCCACTATCGCAACGCACTCGTCTTTCTTACTGCCGACAAGATACGGCTGCAAGACCTCGACGAGGCGACACGGAAGTATCTTGCCTGGGAATCCATCCTTGCCGAGAAGGGGGAGAAGGGGCTGAATCTCGATCCGCAACAGGTTAAGCAGGCCGAAACTCAGAAAACCGTCGCCGATGGGGCCATCACCGCCCGCCTGCCGGAGACGTATCAGTGGCTGCTGGCGCCGGTGCAGACGACGCCGCAGGCGGCGATCGAGTGGCAGGCCATGCGTCTCTCGGGGCAGGATGCGCTGGCCGTCCGGGCAAGCAAAAAGCTCAAGAACGACGAGCTTCTCATCACCAGCTTTGCGGCCACGCGGCTGCGGATGGAACTGGACCGGATTCCGCTCTGGCGCGGCAATCATGTGGCCATCAAGCAGCTTGCCGAAGACTTCGCCAGCTTCATCTACCTGCCGCGGCTCAAGGATTCATCGGTCCTGATCGGGGCGATCCGCAATGGATTGCCTTTGTTCTTATGGATGCAGGATTCCTTTGCCTTTGCCGACAGTTTTGATGAAAGCGCCGGTCGTTACCGTGGCTTGCGCTGCGGGGAAGACGCCCCGCTTGCCGATGGTGAAACGCAGGGACTGCTTGTAAAAACGGATATTGCCTGCAAGCAGATGGACGAAGAGAAAAGTAAGCAGCCTGTGGATCTTACCATCGCCGGGACGACAGGGGGCCGAGGACCGACGACCACGGAACCTGGCGCTGGTGCAACGGGACCGCCTGCCGCTCCGCCGGTGGCGCCGAAACTGAAACGCTTTCATGGTACGGTGACCCTGGACGCCACCCGCGTCGGGCGCGACGCCAGCCGCATCGCCGATGAGGTGATTGCCCATCTCTCCGGTCTGGTCGGCGCGAAGGTGACGGTGACTCTGGAGGTGGAGGCGGATATTCCCTCCGGCGCGCCGGATCATGTTGTTCGCACCGTCACCGAGAACAGCCGGACGTTGAAATTTACAAGCCAGGAATTTGAGAAGGAATAGAAGGGGATGATCTTTAACGGGAGATCATGAAATGAATGATGACGCTTTAACCGGATCAACCGGACATGTT
>CAKKSJ010000120.1 GCA_919902965.1 Burkholderiales bacterium | reverse complement strand
CATCGTTGCCTGGGACTGGATCGTTAATGCCCTATTGAAGTAGAAATGGAATTACCTGTGGCGGAGAATGATGATGAGCAAGTCTGTGAAGCGTAAGAGCAAGAGCAGGGTGGTCAAACCGACCGCGCAGGACCTCTCGGCCGTACCGGCAAGGGCCCTGGCCGCGGAACTGCGGCGCCGCGAGCGGCGCGTGCAGGCGCTGCAAGCCCGCTACGAGCGGTTCACGGCCCGCGCGACGAAACTGCGGGAGGAAATCGAAGCGCTCGGGGGATCGGCCGGCCGATCAGGAGGGAAAGGGGCGACCGGCGCGTCTGGCCGCAGGCCGCGAAACGCGATGTGCCTGGTCGATGTGTTGAAGCGCGTGCTCGCCGGAGACACCCTGTCGGTCAATGAGGCTGCGCAAAAAGCCATCGATGCCGGCTACCGGTCCAGCTCGACCTCGTTCCGGCAGATCGTCAGTCAGACGCTCAGCGGAAGCGATCAGTTCGAGCGCGTCGGGCGCGGGCGCTACACGGCAAAACGCGGCTGATGCATGCCCAAACTACAGGGCTGCCGGTCGCGGGCTGTCAGGTAACGGCGTGCGCCGAAGGCGAATCCGAAGCTGACAATACCTTGCACCGCGCACAAACCGCGCACGGATGTCCTGCTTCAACAGACGATTGCGGTGATGACTTTGCGCAGAGCCGGCTGGTCGCGGTCGGAAAGCCGGCCCAAGCGCCTGAGAATGAGCGTCTGCTCGATGGTGGCGAAAACCGGCTTGATGGCGGAGGGCTTGAGCAGGCCTGCCGCCTGCCAGTCATGGATGATCACTTCCCCGAAGGTCCCCGATGATTTGATCTGGCTGGTGACCGCCATGATCACCACGTCGCGCCGCGCCTGGTTATAGGCGGCACTGCTGACGACAACTGCGGGCCGCTTCTTGGCGCCGGATTGATCGGTGAAAGGGAATTGGACGAGCACGATGTCGCCGAAACGATAGGCGGGCATGGCCTAGCGCTGTCTACAATTTGTCGTAGTCAGCATCTTCGGGGTTATCCCACACCTTGTTGAATACGGGTGCGGAGGCCTTCGTCGCGGCTTGAGTTAACCGTTGATCATCGTTACGCGTACGCAGAAAATCAACGAAATCCTCCACTTCGGCTACCCGCTCGGGCGGAAGCCCCTTGATCTTCTCCATAATCGCTTGCTCGTTCTGCTTGTTCATGGTCGTACCTCTTCCGTTGCCGTGCTGCCTGTCCTCGATCTTCCGCTGCCCAACCCGTTGGCGTCGATCGGCAGTCTTTGATTCAAGGATTGACGTTATAGTAACTCAAAGAAGCTGGTGTTAGCGGACCTTGGGGTTCCTAGGTCTGCTTGATCCGGCCAACCCCGAGCCGGAACAGCTCTGGCCCTACCGCCAGTCGATTGCCGTGATCCGCGAGATCATGGAAGCGCGCATGTACCCGATCACCATCGAAGGGCTGGAGCGCGCAATGCGCTATTTGAGCAAGTAGCTTAGGGTCCGTTGCATGCGAGACATGCCCCGCTACCGCTCGGCGCCGAACAGAACCGTCGCGCCATAACGTACGTATCCTCTTCTTGTTGCGTACGCTTTGAATCGGCCCTAGAATAAGCCTATCGAGCTAGCATGAGGATTGCACCATGGCTATTTCCGCAACCAAGCTGAGGGCCGACATCTATCGCGTGATCGAAGGCGTGATTAGCAGCGGCGTGCCGGTCGAGATCGAGCTGCGCGGGAAAAAAGTGCGCATCGTTCCCGCCGAGCAACGCGACAAACTGGCCAACCTGATCAAGCGCAGCGGCGTGATCGTGGGCGACCCGGGACGCATCGGCCAAACCAGGACCTTCGACGAGGCGAAGTGGCGCGGGAAGTGGGACAAACGCCTGAAATGAGCGCGTATCTGGATACGCACGTGGCGCTGTGGCTGTATGCGGGCGAGACGCAACGACTGAGCAAACGCGCCGCGGACACCGTCAACCGCGAGTCGCTGGCCATCAGCCCGCTCGTGCTTCTGGAGCTGCAGTACCTGCGTGAAATCGGCCGCATTACAGTTGCGCCGAAAGCCGTCGCCACCGACCTCGGACGGCGGCTGGGTCTTGCGGTAGAGGACCGATCCACGGCAGCGCTGATTCATCATTGCATGGATTTTTCCTGGACGCGGGACGCGTTCGACCGGCTGATCGTGGCCCAGGCCGCACTCGACAATGCCTGGCTGATTACCCGCGACCGCCTGATCCTGAAGCACTATCCCAAGGCGGTTTGGTAGGGCTGCCGGATCGAGCTGTAATCGAATAAAGGCGCCCGGTGCTCAGCCAGGCATGAGTTCCTGACGGAGGACTCGCACGCTTTCTGGCGCGGCATTCCCTGTTCCTGTTTCTTCGGCCAGACACGGAGCCTTAGCGCGCGGACTGGCCATCCTGATGCGGCCGGAGCGCCACAACAAAGTCAAGGTGCTGCTGTTTTTCGACATCGGCGGATCGATCGAATACTCCAACGACGAGGCCGGCGCGGTGTGGATGCGGCGCATGCTCAACACCTATCCGAAAGCGATCTGGCTCAACTCCGAGCCGGAACAGCTCCGGCCCTAGCGCCACTCGATTGCCGTGATCCGCGAGATCATGGAAGCGCGCATGTACCCGATCACCGGGCCTGGAGCGCGCAATGCGCTATCTGAGCAAGTAGCGGGAAGTGCCGCAGTGGCGCTGCGGAATTCGAATCTATTTGAGGAAGACGGGAAGCCCCCGCAGATGGAAGACGGACCCCTAGATCCCGCTGATGATCAGATCGAGCGCCGCGATAAATGCATCGCGCTCGCCGGACAGATTTCCTACCGGCGCACCTAAGATTCTAGCCGGAATGCCCGCCAGTTCGGGCGTAAGCATGCAGACCTTCCGTCCCTCTACCTGGAACACCGGATTCAAACGCTCTGCCAGTCTGCCCTTTAGAACCGCCGGCTTGCACAGAGGAACAACCACGCGCGTTGCAAGCGAGTCCAGCAGTTCCGACTGAACGTCGACCAGATACGGAATCCGGGCGCGCGTCGCGGCATTGGGGTTGCGATATACGTCGAACTGCGCCATCAGAAAGCGCGCAGCCCGTCGCTAAACACACCATCGGCCTCGATGTGCTCGTTGTAGGCATCGAGCGCGGCACGATTGTTTTTCAGCCATTCATCGCGCCGTCTCTGGCTGATGGCCGCGTTCAATCCGGCCTCGAATACTTGCGACAGGTTGATCTTCATGCGCTTTGCATCCTCCAGCAAAGCGCCATCGACACTGAGATTCGCCGGTTTCTTGCGCGTCCGCACAGCAAACGGTCGAGTAAGCATGATGACTTTGTGTTTGGATTGAATGCGCATATATTATGCGCATCGTCTCAATGCCGCAAGTAAAAAAGGCCGCTCCAATAACATGGTATGGTTTTCGTCGGCGACGCGACCATGAGCCCCTACGAAGCTGCCGCAGGCTTGAGCGCGAATGCGCGGCTGCTCGCAGGCTGCTTCCTATTCCTCTTCGCGCCTGGTTCGGCGCAGCAACAAGCCCGCGACCAGGATGACGGCGGTAACACCGAGGATCCACTGCGAGGTAGGCCGCTCGAGGAAAATCCAGAATGATCCACGCGAAATAGTCAGAGTTTGGCGCAAGGACTGCTCGGCCAGCGGCCCCAGGACCAGCGCGAGCACCAGCGCCGCGGGCGAGTAGCCATAGAGCTTCATGAAGAAGCCCACGAGGCCGGCGAGGAACATCAGCCCGGTCTCGACGATGCTGCCGTTCACGCTGTAGGTGCCGATGGTGCAGATGAGAACCACCGCCGGCGCGAGGATCCGGTAAGGCACTTTGATCACCTGCACGAACAGCGGAATGGCGAAAATATTGAGCCCGAGCAGCGCCATATTGCCCAGGTACATGCTGGCGATGAGACCCCAGGCGAATTCGGGTTTCTGCGTCATCAGCAGCGGCCCGGGCGTCAGCCCCCACATGAGAAATGCGGCGAGCAGCACGGCTGTCGAGGCCGAGCCGGGGATGCCAAGAGAGAGCAGCGGCACCATCGCGCCCGAGGAAGCCGCGTTGTTCGCCGCCTCCGGCCCGACCAGGCCCTCCATCGCGCCCTTGCCGAACTTCTCCGGCGTCCTGGAGACGGATTTCTCCAGCGAGTAGGACATGAGCGAAGCGATCGTGGCACCCGCGCCAGGGATGACGCCGATGCAGAAACCAAGCACCGAGCCGCGCAGCACGCTGAATTTGGTATCGACGAAGTCACGCAGTTCGGGCCAGAAGCGCTTCTCCTTCTGGTACTGGACGATGCCGCCGCTCCCCCATAGGTGCAGCCCCTGGTAGAAAGCGTAGTAGAGCTCGCCGAGACCGAACAGGCCGATCGCGATCGGGATGAAGTCGATGCCGCCGATCATCTCGGCCGACTTGAAAGTGAAGCGCGTCTGGCCGGTCTCGAGGTCTACGCCGACCGTGCCGAGCGCGAATCCGATCAGCGCCGAGATCACGCCGTAGCGCCAGTTGCCTCCGATCATGACGATCAGCGTCAACAGCCCCATCATCACCAGGAGAAAGAACTCGGGTGGGCCGAAGCTGCGCGTCACCTGGGCAAACAGCGGCGCAAGCAGCGTGATCAGGATGACACCAAAGGTGCCGCCGACGAAGGAGGCGACCGCCTGCATGACCAGCGCCGGTCCGGCGCGGCCCTGCTGGGCGAGCGGATAGCCGTCGAAGGTGCTCGCGACGGTGGCGGAATCGCCCGGCGTATTGAGCAGGATCGAGGTGATCGTCCCGCCGTACATCGAACCATAGTAGATCGCCGAGAGCATGATCACGGCGCCGGTCGGATCCATGCCGTAGGTGATGGGCAGCAGGATCGCAATTCCGGCCGCGGGGCCAAAGCCGGGAATGATGCCCACGACCATGCCGAGCATGACGCCGAAGAACAGGTAGAGGAGATTGATCGGCGATATGGCAACCGACAGCCCGAGCAGCAGGTTGGCGAAAATATCCATCAGTACAGGAGCGACAGCAGGCCGCGGGGCATTGTCGCCTTGAGCCAAACCTCGAACACCACATAGATGCCGAGCGGCAGAAGAACGGCGATGAGCGCGTTCTGCAGCGCTCGCCCGCGGTTGAAAATCCACAGCGCGACCGCCATGAATGCCATCATCGACAGCAGCCCGCCGAGCAACTCGAGCAGCGCGACGAAAACCCCCGAAAGCAGCGCAAGCAGCGCGGCGCTGCGCCAGGCGGGCGACATCGCCTCCGCAGCGGGGAAGCGTTTCAGGTCAGCGTACAGGCTGAACGCGCACAGCGCGACCAGGGACACGCCGATGATGCGCGGAAAGAACCCCGGCCCGAGACGCCCGGCCGAGTAAAGATAGTTCAGATCCGCAAACGCAATGTAGGTGTAGCAGGCGGCCAAAAACAGGACCACCAGGAGGAAGCCCGCGCGCAGCGCCCGCCCGCCCGCAGCGGGCACCGCCCCGCCGGCAGAACTGCCACCGGGGCCAGTCGGTGTTTGCATGTGGTATCCGCGGCTACTTGATCGCGCCGGACTTCTTCAGGATGTCGGCGAATGCGCTCTGCGTCTTTTGCAGAAACGCACGGAAGTCCTCGCCATAGAGAACATTCTCGGTAAGCAACTGCTTCTCGATGTAGGCTTTCCATTCCGGCGTCTGCACGACTTTCTTGACCGTTGCGATCCACCAATCCTGCGCTTCCTTCGGCACGCCCGGCGGCAGGACCAGGCCGCGCGGCATGGAAACACCCAGGTCGTAGCCCGTTTCCGCAAAAGTCGGAATATTGCCCAGCACCTTGGGCGTCGTCTTGCCGCTGTAGCCGAGGGCCCGCAGATCGCCGGACTGCAACAGGCCCAGCACTTCGCCCGGGTTCGACATGGACGCGTCCAGCGCGTTGGACAGCAGGGCGGTCGTCAGCTCGCCCTGTTTGTTGAAGGACACGTAGTCCAACTTGAATCCGGCACGCTCCGAGAGCATCTTCGGCACGATGAAGTCGACGTTGACCGCGCCGATGCCGCCGATCGAAGGCGGCTTCGTCTTCGCCTGGTCGATGAATTCGCGCAAGGTCTTGATTTTCGACTTGCCGTTCACCATGATTACCAGATCGTCCGAAGCGAGCAGCGCGACCGGCGTAAAACTGCCCGGCTGCCACGGCGTATTCGCCTGCAAGGGCGTGGTGATGTAGCTGCCGCTGGTGGTCGAAATGTGGTACGGATTGCCCTTCTGGCTGAACAGATATCCCCAGCCTTTGGCGCCGCTGCCGCCGGGCCGGTTTTCGGCGACGATGTTCTCCGGATAGAGCTTGTACTTCTCCAGGATAGCGATGAGCGTGCGCGACATGATGTCATTGCCGCCGCCCGGGCCGAAGGCAATGGTCCAGTCCAGGCGCTTGCTCGGATACTTGTCCTCGGCCGACGCCGGCGCGCTCGCCAAAACGGCGACTGCCAGCAATGCCGCGAGCACGGCAGAACCGCGCAAACAGAAGGTGTTCTTGTAGCCTTTGCTTATCATGGTAGTCCTCCTTGTAGATAGTTTCCTTGCCCCGCAACTGCGACCCATCCAGGCGACAGCAGCGGCTCATTTTGTATTTCTGTTTGCGTTCCCGGACCTCACCTGGTGAACTTGGTCCTTTCCAGGCGCCTCACTGTAATTCAAGCCGCCGGGATTTTGTCGGGACCATTGCTGCTTGGCAATCTACAGCAAACAACCGGGGCGGCGCAACGGCTTTGCCCTCGGACGCGCAACTCCGTTACCGGGTAAAACGGCCCGCTGGCTTAGAGCGGTTTTTTCGCCAGCAGGAAAAACAGCGATCCCAGCCCCGCCAGCACCGCCAACAGGGTAAATCCCGCGCGGTAATTCCCGGTCAGATCGGCGAGCATGCCGGCCACCATCGGACCGCCGATTTGGCCGATGACGATGATCAGCGAGGACAGCCCCAGGATCATGCCAATCGAGCGCCGGCCGAAGTAGTCCGCGCGTATCGCCTGCATCATCGGCCCGCGCAGCCCCCAGGCACCGCCGTGCAGCAGCGCGAAAGCGGCGAGCATCACCGGTCCGGCGGCGTAGGTCAGCATGAGCAGGCCGGCCGCGTGCATGAGCATGCAGAAAGCCGCAATCATGCGCTTCTGGTAGCGGTCGCCGATGGCCCAGCCGACGAGCACACCGCCGATCTGCGCCACCACCATCAGGGTGATGACCAGGGACGCTTCGGCGATGCTATAGCCCAGGCTTTCCTTCATGTGCGTGATCGCGTGCACATTGACCGCGTAGACGATCAGCAGGGCAAAGCCGTGGCCCAGCGACAACAACCAGAAAGCGCCGGTGCGCAGCGCCTCGCGCGCGCTGAACTCCCGCTGCGCGGCGGGGTCCGGGCGCGCCGGGTCCGCGACCGCCGGCGGCAGGCCGTCGACGGTCTCGCCCATGTCTTGCGGACGGCGGCGGAACACCCGCGCCAGCGGCCAGCCGATGGCGATGGCGGCCAGCCCCGATGCGAAGGCAGTCGCGCGCCAGCCGTAAGTTTGCATGCTCCAGGCGATCACCGGAACGAACATGCCGCCGAAGGCGAGGCCGAGCGATAGCACCGACAGCGCACGCGCGCGGCGCTTCTCGAACCAGTGGATGATCGCGACGTTGACCGGGAAAAAACCGCACAGGCTGGAGCCGAGCGCGATGACAATGAACGCCGCGTAAAAACCGGCGAGGGTGTCGATCTGGCTGAGCAGCATGAAACCGAGCCCGAAGGTGACGATGCCGGCGCGTATCATGCCCTGCGGCCCGAAGCGATCGACCACCCAGCCGAGCACCGGGCCGAGTATGGCGGCCTCCATCGGCTGCAGCACCGCCGCACCCGAGAGCGCGGTCTTGCTCCAGCCCAATTCCTCGGCCAGGACGGCGAAGTAGACGCCAAACGCCTGATGCAGCAAGGTCGACTGCAGGAACTGGATGCCGCCACCCGCGGCGACCATGCGCCAGCCGTAGAAAATTTTCATGGGGGGGGTGGAAGGTGGCTGTCACTGGCGCAATCTGGCGGTGCAAGCCCGCCAGCGGATTGCGCCAGTGCGTCAGTCGCTGTCGCGCTGCGGCGGCGGCGCGACCTTGATCGCCTCCTCTATGGTGGTGAGCCCCGCCGCGACTTTCATCGCCGCGCTGATGCGCAGCGGCTTCATGCCATCCTTGTAAGCAAGCTCGCGCATCCTGGCGAGGTCGGCCTTGGCATCGACGAGCCGCTTCATCGCCGACGACATCAGCAGAATTTCGTAAATGCCGATGCGGCCGATGTAACCGGTGTTGCGGCATTCCAGGCAGCCGACCGGGCGGAAAATGTGCGCCGGGCGCTTGGCCTTCCAGGGCGCGACAAACCCCTCCCAGTTCAGATCCTCGGCGCGCGCATCGTCGTAAGGCACTTTTTGCTTGCAGTGCGGGCATAGCGTGCGCACCAGCCGCTGCGCCATCACGCCGAGTATGGTCGAGTTGAGCAGATAAGACGGCACGCCCAGGTCTAGCAGCCGCGTAATCGCGGCGACCGAATCGTTGGTATGCAGGGTGGAGAGCACCAGATGACCGGTGAGCGCCGCCTGGATCGCCATATCCGCGGTCTCCAGGTCGCGGATCTCGCCCACCATGATGATGTCCGGATCCTGGCGCATCAGCGCGCGCACGCCGTCGGCAAAGCCCAGGTCGATGCCGCGCGTGACCTGCATCTGGTTGAACGCCGGCTCTACCATTTCGATCGGGTCCTCGATGGTGCAGACGTTGACTTCCTCGGTGGCGAGCGTCTTGAGCGTCGAGTAAAGCGTCGTGGTCTTGCCCGAGCCGGTCGGCCCGGTGACCAGGATGATGCCGTGCGGCGCCGCGGTCATCTGGCTCCAGCGCGCCTGGTCATCCTCGGAGAAGCCGAGTTCGGAGAAATCCTTGACCAGCACCTCCGGATCGAACACCCGCATGACCAGCTTTTCGCCGAACGCCGTGGGCATGGTCGACAGGCGCAGCTCGATTTCCTGTCCATCCACGGTGCGCGTCTTGATGCGCCCGTCCTGGGGCCGGCGCTTTTCCACCACGTCCATGCGCCCGAGTATTTTGATGCGGCTGGTCATCGCCGACATCACTGCCGCCGGAATCTGGTACACCTGATGCAATACGCCGTCGATGCGAAAGCGCACCAGTCCGATGTCGCGCCGCGGTTCCATATGGATGTCGCTGGCGCGCTGGTCGAACGCGTACTGCCATAGCCAGTCGACCACATGCACGATGTGCTGGTCGTTGGCATCGAACTGGCGGTTGGCATTGCCCATCTCCACCAGCTGCTCGAAGTTGCCGATACCGCTGCGCTGCTCGCCTTTCTCGGCCGCGCCCTTAATCGACTTCGCCAGGTTGTAGAACTCAACCTGGAAGCGCGCGATATCGAGCGGATTGGCGATGACGCGGCGGATCTCAAGGCGCAGGATGGGCTTGAGCTCGCGTTCCCATTCCTTGATGTAAGGTTCGCAGGTGGCGATCACCGCCTCCCTGGTGTTCACATCCACCGGCAGGATTTTGAAACGCTGCGCGTAGGCGTTGGACATGATGTCCGTGACTGCGGAGAAATTTATTTTCAGCGGGTCGATGTGAAAATACTTCAGGCCGACCTTGGCCGCCAACCACTCGGTGAGCAACTCGAGGTGCAAAAGCTTATTGGGCGGCAGCAGGGATTTCCATTTCTGGTCGGCGATCACCGTGAGCGGGTGATGATCGGCGCGCTGCATGCGCCGGTCGGCGATCAGCTTGTCGGCCTCGGCGCGGCCTACAATGCCGTCCCCGACCAGGTCTTCAAGCACCTCGGCGAGGCTTAGTTTGCGGTCGGACCCGGCTTCGGCGGCGGATTGCATGGCCTGCACTATAGCGGCATTGCGCGGGGGGTTCAAATTTGCGCCGGTTGCGAACCGGGTGCAAGGCCTTTCGCGGATACACCCAAGGCGTGCACGGGTATTCGCATTGCTGAATATGTTAGGATTGTTTCGCCTTGCCGCAATCCTTTTGCTAGCCTTGCGGCAGAACGCGACGCACCATCAATTCCTGCGCGAAAACGAGGGGCAATCCCTCCCGCGCAACCATCACAAACAGGAGCACATCATGATCAAAGTTGGAGACCGTCTGCCCGAGGGTAGCCTCAGCGAGTTCATCGAAACCGAATCCGCCGGCTGCTCGCTCGGCCCGAACAAATTCAAGGTGTCAGACTTGGTCAAGGGCAAGAAAATCGCCATTTTCGGCCTGCCCGGCGCCTACACCCCGACCTGCTCGGCCAAGCACGTGCCGGGCTATCTCGCTTCTTACGACAAGCTGAAGGCCAAGGGCGTGGATGAGATCTGGTGCATCTCGGTCAACGACGCCCACGTCATGGGCGCCTGGGGCCGCGACCAGAAAGCAACCGCGAAGATACGCATGATGGCCGACGGCAGCGCCGAATACACCAAGCTGCTTGGCCTGGAGCAGGACCTGAGCGCCGGGGGCATGGGCCTGCGCATGAAGCGCATGTCGATGCTCGTGGACGATGGCGTAGTCACGCAACTCAACGTCGAAGAGCCGCGCAAGTTCGAGGTCTCGGATGCGGAGACCATGCTGAAGCAGATGTAAGCGGCTAAGTCGCTTCGGCCGCGACGGCTCACATCGTCGTGGCCGAATGACCGCATTGCAAAGCGAAACCGGCCACCGGCACTCGCGGGATGTGCTTCGGCACCCGGCCATCAGCAGACGCTGACGCGTATGCCGCGAAATGACCGCTCCACGCTGATCAGCGGACCCTCCATTTTAGAGAGCGACAGGCCCTAGCCAGCCCGCAGCGCGCGATTGCCGCGCCGCAGTCGATTCGCAAGGTTTCTACCGCGAGCGCCCAATCTGCTGGTATTTCATAGTTCGGGCCGGCAATCGTCGCGAACAGGCGCGGCAAGCTGTTCGGGGGCGCCGCCGAAGTCCTCGGTTGCGTGCGTGGCGGCAGGAGAGAATAACAAGCTATGATGCGACGGTCCAAGCCTCGGGTCGGACATGAGGCGGCGCAGGTTCAGTGCAATATTCATGGGAGGGGCGATGAAGCCTGAGGCAACTGAAAGCCGGTTCGATCGCCTTGTGCACGGCATTCGCGAATATGTCACCAACTCCGCAATTGCCGGTGCAGCGGTTGCATTGACCGGCTTTGCGCCGGAGCACTGGTTCGCGGATTTGTTTTCTCATTTGTCGATCCCAGAGGGCATCCGGCGCGTGTGGCCACAGGGTTTCGATATCCGGATAGGCCTTGTCGCCCTCGGCGTTGTGATCATTGCCTGGGACGTGCTGCGCCGAAGCCGTGCGCAACCTGTATCGGTGCAGCTTGATAAACGGGCGGAAACGCAAACGGATCCAGCGGCCGGACCAGACAGGGCTTTCGTTGCCGCCGACCAGGCGATCGGCGGAAAACCAGCGACCGGCAACACCCCCGCGCCGGCGTTGCCGGACATGCCCTCGATCGCGGTACTGCCCTTCACCAACATGAGCGGCGATCCGGAACAGGAATATTTCGCCGACGGCATGGTCGACGATATCCTCACTGCGCTCGCGCGCACGGGAAATGTTTTTGTCATCGCACGCAACTCCAGTTTTGTGTACAAGGGCCGGGCCGTGGATATCAAGCAGGTCGGGCGCGAACTCGGCGTGCGCTACGTGCTCGAGGGAAGCGTGCGCAAGGCGGGCAATCAGCTCCGAATCACCGGTCAGTTGATTGAGGCCGAAAGCGGGCGCCACATCTGGGCCGACCGATTCGAGGGCGCGCTGGATGATGTGTTCGAATTGCAGGACAGGATTACGGAGAGCGTGGTGTACGCAATCGAGCCAGGGGTGCGGCGCGCCGAATTGGAGCGCGTCCGGCGCAAGCCGACGGACAACCTGCAGGCCTACGATTATCTGGTGCAGGCCTTGCCCGGGCTCATGCCCGGCGCCGGCAAGGCAGAAAACGACGCGTCGTCGTCGCTTATTCGCCGCGCGCTGGAGATGGACCCGGGCTATTCGCTCGCCAAGGCGATGGGCGCATTTGCGTACATGCAGCGCATTGTTGACGGTTACGGTGAGGCGGACGACGTGAAATTCGGCCTGCGTTTCGCCGAGGAAGCCCTTGCCGACCATCAGGACAACCCCGTGATCCTGAGCATGGCCGGGCTTGCGCTCGGCATGCTGGGGTTTCGGCTGAAGGGCTTGCGGGTGCTAGGCTTTCGCTACGACGAGGCGCAGCGCGCCATCGACCGTGCATTGAGCCTGAGTCCGAACCTGTTCGTCGTGCGCCTGGCCGCTGGACTTGTCCGTGCGGCTGTCGGAGAAGGCGATGCGGCGATCGCACATTTCGAACGCGCGATACGCCTCAGTCCGCTCGATCCGGGCATGAGCGCGCTCATCAATAGCGTGGGTTCTGCGCACCTTACCTGCGGCAGGTACGAGGATGCCCTCGCGGCGGCGCAGAGCGCGATCGAGGTCGATCCCAAATTTGCAAGCGCCCATCGATTGAAAGCTATCGCGCTCGGATTTCTGGGCAGGAGCGAGGAAGCGAAGCTTGCGGCGCAGCGCATAGTCGAATTGGTGCCGGATTTCACTGTGTCGCGCTATTCGAGCGTGAGTCCGGTGAAGGACGCGGATTTGAGGAAGCGCTGTGCGGACCTACTCCGCGCCGCGGGCGTTCCGAACTAGGCCGAGGAAGTGGCGGCCAATAGATCTCCGCCGTTGTGCGCGTCGTGCCGACCGATCATCTATCGGGAATGGCGGCAAGCGCGCTGGAAGCGATCATTCGCCAGAGACGCGGCGAAAGTCTCTTCAGGGTCGGGTCCAGCCTGTCGCCCTCAAAATCCGAGCGACAGCTTGCATTCTGAAGCCGGCATTCGGCAGCACGAGCTACGACTCTCGCGGTTGGCAGATGGAGCCGACCAGTATCGACCCGCAGTTTCGCGACGGCAATACCAGAGTCACTCAATCCTTGCTGATATCAACCCGGCAAATTTCTTCAAGCCTTGCGCGGAGAGCGTGTCGACGCACTCTCGAGTGGTCTTGCGCGGGTGCCGTAGGTTGTTCTGCATTCGCACAAGTGCCGCAATAACCTCTTCCGGCGAGTCCGCGAGTAAGCGGCACAAGAAAGCATCTGGAGTTTCTGCCACTACTCCGACCTTCGCGAGTTCCTTGCGATCAAAATCTCCGAGGTTCCAGGTGATGATCGTGACGATATCCACTTCGGAGCGCTTACGTGCCGCTACCGCTGCCGCGGCAACATGACGATCCTTGGCATCGGTTTTGGCAAATAAGCTTTCGTACTGGCGATAGTGGCCGATCAAGGCATCGCCAGCCGCGCGGTCCATCAGTCTGCGCACGCGCTCCAGAACGCTACGAGCGACGCGGTAATCGCGCTCGACGTTGCGCATCCACTCCTCGTGGATTTCGTTTGTCCAGTGCACGCGGATTGTGCCTCCCGCCGCCAGCCACATGAAGAAGTCGCGCTGCGCTGCCGGGTAAAGAACACAGGCATCGAGCACGACCACCGGCCGCATGGTCAATAGCCGAGTTGGTGGCGCTGTGACAGAGCGGCGAGTTCCTTTAGCGCCGATTCGCGCTGGGCATCTCTGTTGCGCTTGTACTTGAGTACGGCAGATCGGGCGACACGACGATGGCGGCCGACCTTGGGCAGTTGGGGGATTTGCCCCAAGTCGAGCAACTTGACCAGATGCGGGCGCGAGACGTTGAGAAGATCGGCCGCCTTCTGCGTGGTCATGGCCTCGTTGTCCTCGACGATGCGGACCTGTTTGCCGGCAAGGAGCAATTCCGTTGTCCGTTCAATAACGCCCGTCAGTGAGTCGACCAGGTCAGTTAGTGCTTCGGGAGAAGTCTTCCCCGCAGTACCGCGACGGATAGCGGAGATCACGGCACGCGCGGATTTTTCACAAGCACCACGCAGCGCTGGAGTATCTTTGGTGGCTAGCCGTATAGCAGTTGTTGAAGGCATGGCGCATCTCCTTTCTTTTCGATGGTTTCGATTATACACAATTATTCGAAACGCATCTGAGGGCTTCTCCCGCCCTCGCAACGACAGCTCTTCCGTCTGAAGCCGCCGCAAATAAACACCGCCTTTGGCCTTCGTCGGCGGCAGGTGTGAGCAACTATGGAAATGTCCACCTAGCCGCACCCTATGCGCACAACTACCCGAGTCCCTTGCGCTTAACCCCCCGGCGTCCAAATCTTCGCGCCGCCGCCGGCCATCGCCAGCATCAGTTCGTTCAGGCGCTTGACGAAGCCGGCCGGATCTTCCAGCTGCCCGCCTTCGGCGAGCAGGGCCTGGTCGAACAGCACCTGGCTCCAGTCGGCGAACTGGCTTTCCTCGTATTTGAGCCGCTGCACCAGCGGATGGCCGGGATTGATTTCCATGATCGGCTTGGAATCAGGCACTTTCTGCCCCGCCGCCTTGAGTATGCGCGCGAGATTGCCGCCCATGTCGTACTGATCCGACACCAGACAGGCGGGCGAAGACGTCAGGCGCAGCGTCACGCGCACCTCCTTCACCCGCTCGCCCAGCGCGCCCTTGATTTTGTCGGTCAGTTCCTTGTATTCGCCGGCCTGCTTTTCCTGTTCTTTCTTCTCCGCTTCGTCCTCCAGCTTGCCCAGGTCCAGATCGCCGCGCGCCACCGAGACCAGCGCCTTGCCTTCGAACTCGTGCAGATTCGACACCAGCCATTCGTCCACGCGCTCAGCCAGCAGCAGCACCTCTATGCCTTTCTTGCGGAACACCTCCAGATGCGGGCTGTTCTTCGCGGCGAGGAAAGAGTCGGCCGTGACGTAATAGATCTTTTCCTGGCCGGGTTTCATGCGCGCGAGGTAGTCGGCGAAGGAAACGCTTTGCTCTTCGCTATCCTTGTCCGTGCTGGAAAAACGCAGCAGCGCGGCGATTTTTTCCCGGTTCGCATGATCCTCGCCCACGCCTTCCTTCAGCACCAGGCCGAATTCCTTCCAGAATCCGCTGTACTTGTCCTTCTGGTTTTGCGCGAGGTCCTCCAGCAGCGCGAGTACGCGCTTGGTGCAGCCCGAGCGGATCGCCTCGATGTCCTTCGACTGCTGCAGGATTTCGCGCGACACATTGAGCGGCAGGTCGCTCGAATCGACCACGCCGCGCACAAAGCGCAGATAGCCCGGCAACAACTGCTCGGCGTCGTCCATGATGAACACGCGGCGCACGTAGAGCTTGATGCCATGGCGGTGGCTGCGGTCCCACAAGTCGAAGGGTGCATGCGCGGGCAGGAACAGGAGCTGCGTGTACTCGTGCCGGCCCTCGACCCGGTTGTGCGTCCAGGCGAGCGGCGCGTCGAAATCGTGCCCGACATGCTTGTAGAACTCCTGGTACTGCTCGTCGCTGATCTCGGCCTTGGGGCGCGCCCACAGCGCGCTCGCCTGGTTGACGGTCTCGTCCTCGCCGCTGGGTTTGTGTTCCTTTTTATCTTCGTCCCAGACGTTTTTTTCCATGCGTATCGGAAGCGCGATATGGTCGGAGTACTTGCGAATCAGCCCGCGCAGGCGGAAATCATCCAGCAGTTCGTCCTCGCCCTCGCGCAGGTGCAGGGTCACTTCGGTACCGCGTTCGGCCTTTTCCACGGCCTCGATACTGTATTCGCCGCCGCCGTCCGATTCCCAGCGCACCCCCTCGCCTGCCGCAAAGCCGGCGCGGCGCGTCACCAGGCTCACACGGTCGGCGACGATGAAGGAGGAGTAGAAACCCACGCCGAACTGGCCGATCAGGTGGGCGTCCCTGGCCTGGTCGCCGGTGAGCGCCTGAAAAAACTCGCGCGTGCCCGACTTAGCGATGGTGCCGATGTTGGCGATGACCTCCTCGCGCGACATACCCACGCCATTGTCGCTAACGGTCAAGGTGCGCGCCGCCTTGTCGAAACTGACGCGGATTTTCAGATCCGCGTCGGTGCCGTAGAGGGAGGCGTCCGACAGCGCTTCGAAGCGCAGCTTGTCGGCGGCATCGGAGGCGTTCGAAATGAGTTCGCGCAGAAAAATCTCCTTGTTGCTGTACAAGGAGTGGATCATCAGATGCAGCAGTTGCTTGACTTCGGCCTGAAAGCCCAGGGTTTCCTTGGTGGCGGCAGCAGACATAAATTCTCCAGAGACGTTGTTATTGTCAGGGTAAATGCGGGCAGCCGGGGTGATTTTCAAGGGGCAGCCCTGCGCGGGCATCCAGGGCAGTCTAGAATAGCGCCCGCCCGCAACCTCCGGTCGATTAAGCTCTTGCGTCCCCACCCCCAATTTCTCGCTGCGCTCAAAGCCTGCCTTCCGGTCCTGCCCGGGGTCCTGGCCTTCGGCACGATCAGCGGTGTCGCCATGGTCGCGGCAGGCATGCCGAATTACCTGGCCATGCTGATGTCGGTCCTGGTCTATGCCGGAAGTTCGCAACTGGCGGCGTTGCAGCTTCTTACATCGGGCTCGCCGCTCGCGATCGCGGTCCTGGCGGCGCTGGTGATCAATCTGCGTTTTTCCATCTATAGCCTGTCGATAGCGCCGCATCTGGCGGCGGCCGGCACGCGCTGGCGGCCCCTGCTTGCCTATCTGCTGTCGGATAACGGCTATGCCATGTCGCTGCGAGGCTACGAGCGCCACCTGGGGGCCGAAGACAAGGTCTGGTATTACTTCGGCTGTTGCGTGGCGATCTGGACCACCTGGCAGATCGGCACCTTGACCGGTGTGCTGCTCGGGGCGCGCATCCCGGCAGACTGGCACCTGGAATTTTCCATAGTGCTCACTTTCCTCGCGATCGTCGCACCGACCATCCGCGACCGCGCCGTAGCTGCTGCCGCTGTCGCTGCCGGCGTCAGCGCCATCCTCACCTGGTCCCTGCCCTTGCGCCTCGGTTTGATCGTCGCCGTCGCGGCCGGGATCGCCGCCGGCATGCTGGCCGAAAAGCCGCTGGAAAAACCATGACCGCCTTCCTGCTGCTGATCCTCGGCCTGGCGCTGACCAGCTTCATTCCGCGCGCGTCCTTCATCCTGCTGTTCGCGCGCTGGCCCGCGCCCGCGCTGGTGCAGCGCGCGCTGCGCTACGTCCCGGCGGCGGTTTTTTCCGCGATACTCGTGCCCGAACTGGTGCTCTCCGCCGGCTCGGTGCATCTCGCCCTGGACAACCCGCGACTGCTCGCAGGCATACTGGCCGGCGCGATCGCCTGGCGCACGCGCAACACCCTGCTCACCATTGTTGCGGGCATGCTGGCGCTGCATTTGTTCGGCTACCTGATAAGCCAGTCATGAACCTATGGTGAAAAATCCGGTCTGTGTAACACTGATTCGAACAAACGAGGTTACTATGCTGCGCCGACTGTTCACACTGACCCTTGCCCTGCTGCTGCCGGCCTTGCTGCTCGCGCCGGTGCATGCCGCAACGGCGAGCGCCGTGAGCGCGGCCTCAATCCAGAAAATTAACTCAGTCGAAGGCATCACCGAGTACCGGCTCGCGAACGGACTCAAAGTGCTGCTGTTTCCGGACGCCACGCAGGACACGATCACCGTCAACCTCACCTACCTGGTCGGCTCGCGCCACGAGGGCTACGGCGAATACGGCATGGCGCACCTGCTGGAACACATGCAGTTCAAGGGCACGCCGCGCCATCCCGACCCCAAGAACGAATTTCAGGGCCGCGGCGCGCGCTTCAACGCCTCGACCTCGTTCGATCGCACCAATTACTACGAAAACCTGGCTGCCAGTGTGGCCAATCTCGACTGGGCGCTGGAGCTGGAAGCCGACCGCATGGTCAATTCCACCATATTGAAAAAAGACCTGGACAGCGAGATGACCGTGGTGCGCAACGAGTTCGAGGCGGGCGAGAACAGTCCCCACAACGTGCTGGGCGAGCGCATGGCCTCCACCGCCTATCTGTGGCACAACTATGGGCACCCGATTATCGGCGCCCGCTCCGATATAGAAAACGTGCCGATCGAGCGCCTGCAGGCTTTCTACCGCAAGTACTACCAGCCCGACAACGCGGTGCTGCTCATCAGCGGCAAGTTCGATGAAAGCGCCGCACTCGCCATGGTGCAACGCCATTTCGCCGGCATCCCCAGGCCGGCGCGCACGCTCATCCCGACTTACACCGCCGAGCCGACTCAGGACGGCGAGCGCAGCGTAACCCTGCGCCGTGCGGGCGAGCTGCAACTCATCGGCGCGCTGTACCATCTGCCGCCGGGCGCGCATGCCGATTTCCCCGCGATTGACGTCCTCGTCACGGCGCTCACCAAGGTGCCCGGCGGGCGCCTGCACCGCGCACTGGTCGAAACGGGCAAGGCGAGCAGTGTGTACGGGGGCGACCAGCAGTTGCGCGAAGCCGGTTACGCCTATTTCGGCGCCAGCCTGGGCAAGGACCTGCCCCTGGATGCCGCACGCGCAGCGCTGCTCGCGAGCCTCGAAGGCTTTGCCGCCGAGCCGATCACCAATGAAGAGGTGGAGCGCGCGCGCACGCAGCTGCAGAACGACATCGACATGGCTTTGACGAATCCGCGCGAACTCGGTATTGCACTGTCCGAATTCATCGCCATGGGCGACTGGCGGCTGTTTTTCCTCTACCGCGACGGCCTGCGCCAGTTGAAGCGCGAGGACGTGCAGCGGGTCGCGACGCAATACCTCAAGGCTTCGAACCGCACCCTGGGCATGTTCGTGCCGACGCCGGCGCCGGAGCGCGCCGAAATTCCGCCGGCGCCCGATGTGGCGGCGCTGCTCGAGAACTACAAGGGCGCGGCAGCGGTGGCGGCGGGCGAGAGTTTCGAACCCTCTGCGGCGAATATCGACGCGCGCACCACGGTGAGCCAGCTGCCGGGCGGAATGAAACTCGCGCTGCTGCCGAAGAAAACGCGCGGCGGCACTGTCGTGGCGCAGCTGGTCCTGCATTGGGGCGACGAACAAAGCAAAATGGGCCGCAGTTCGGCCTGCCGGCTTGCCTCTGCAATGCTGATGCGCGGCACCCGGCAACACACGCGCGAGCAACTGCGCGACGAGTTCGAGCGCTTGAAAGCCAAGGTCAGCGTCAGTGGCAGCGGCGCTTCGATCGAAACCCTGCGCCCGAATCTGCCGGCAGTGCTGCGCCTGGTCGCCGAAGTCCTGCGCGAGCCCGCATTTCCGGAAAGCGAATTCGAACAACTCAAGCGTTCCTCCCTGACCAGCGTGGAGAGCATGAAAAGCGAACCGGGCGCGCTTGCCGGACTGCAACTGGCGCGCCATCTCAACCCCTACCCGCCCGAGCACTGGGAGTACACGCCCACGCTGGAGGAGCGCGTGCAACGCCTGCAGTCGGCGAGCATTGAAGACCTGCGGCGCTGCCATGAGGATTTCTACGGCGCGAGCAATAGTGAACTGGCGGTGGTCGGGGATTTCGACCCGGCACAAATTGCCGGCCTTGCGCAAGAGCTGTTCGGCGCCTGGCGCAGCCCGAAACCGTACAGACGCATCGTCGACAGCTACCGCGATGTCCCGCCTGTCAATCGCAAGCTTGACACCCCGGACAAGGCCAATGCCGTGTTTCGGGCAGGGCTGAACCTGCAGTTGCGCGACGATCAGGCCGACTATCCGGCCCTGGTGCTGGGCAATTACCTGCTGGGCGGCTCCGCCGATTCCCGATTATGGCGGCGCATACGCGAGCAGGAAGGCCTGTCCTACAGCGTGCACTCCTGGCTGACGGCCGGATCGCTGGATGCAGTGGGCGAATTCGGCGTCAGCGCCATTTACGCGCCGCAGAACCGCGCGCGTATCGAAACCGAAATCATGGATGTGCTGAAACAGACGCTGCGCGAAGGATACAGCGAGGAGGAGGTAGCCGAAGCGAAAAAGGGCTACCTCGCATTGCGCAAGCTGCGCCGCACCCAGGACGGCGCGCTGGTGGGGACACTCGCCAGCAATCTTTACCTGGGCCGCCGCCTAGCCTGGGAAACGGATTTTGAAGCCAGGATCGCCGCGCTGACGCCGGAACAGATCCGCAAGTCCCTGAATAGGTATCTCGACCTGAGCAAGCTATCCATCATCAAGGCTGGAGACTTTGCCCGCGTTGCCAAAGACGGCACTGCCGTGACGGGCAAGAATTTAAATCAGGGCAGTTCCAGGTAGCGCACTTCCACCACCTCCAACTCCTCCACTCCCGAGGGCGTACGCAGGGTCACCGTATCGCCCTCGCGCGCCTTGAGCAGGGCGCGCGCGATCGGCGAGATCCAACTCACCCGTCCGCGTGTCGGATCGACCTCGTCCATGCCGACGATGCTCACGCTGCGAAGCTGGCCGGCGCCGTCCCGCACGCTCACGGTGGCGCCGAAAAACACGCGGTCCTGCTCCTGACCGCCCGAGTCCACCACCTCGGCGATTTCCAGGCGCTTGATCAGGAAGCGGATGCGCCGGTCGATCTCGCGCAAGCGCTTCTTGCCATAAATGTAGTCGCCATTTTCCGAGCGATCACCGTTCAAGGCTGCCCAGTGCACCACGCCGACGGTCTCCGGGCGATCGACGTCCAGCAGGCGTTTCAGCTCCGCCTGCATGCGTGCGTATCCCGCCGGGGTGATGTAATTCTTCAAGCCTTGCGGCTGTTCCGCCTCGGGCGCAGGCTCGTCCTCTTCCGCGCCGTCCTGTTCCCTGGTGAATGCCTTGCTCAATGCCGTTCCCGCCCCTATTTGCAGACCGCCGATTTCCCGCTTGGATTATACTAGCGCCGGTGCGCAGCTCTTGCCAATGGCGACGAGCTTACTCACAATATCCCGGCAATCATCGCTAAGCGGAGGAAGTCATGGACTTTCTGCAGGCAAGAAAAATACAGGAATGGGGGCTGGTCGGTCTGGTCGCACTCGCCACGGTGTTCGCGCTGCTTCCGGCAGAGGTGTCCGAACAATGGAGCATAGACCGAGGCTATATCGCCGCCATCCTCGGCATCCTGCTGGTGATCGCGCTGTTCCTTTATTTGAAGTTCGCCTTTTTCATCATGGTGGCCTTGCTCGTGGTCGGCGCCAACGTCACCGACGCATGGTCGGACACGCTCGGCATCTCCAAAGTCCCGTTGATCATTGCCCTGATCGCCATGGTCGGCATCTCGCTGATCAATTACGTCGTCAGCATACTGCCCACGGGACTGGAAGCGAAACCGCGGGAGAAAAGCCCGGAGGGCGTCAAGGCGATGTTCTATGCAATCGAAAAAGACAATCTGGTCTACGCGCAAAAAGTCCTTTCCATGAACTTCGACCCGAACGTACTCAGTGAAAACGGTTATACGCCGCTGCAGTATGCGGCGATGCGCGGCAACGCCGAGATGGTCGAACTGTTCATTCGCAATGGCGCCAACGTAGCCACCCTGAGCAAGGACGGCGAAAGCGCCATGGAATTGGCCCTGAAAATGGGCCATGGCCCGACTGCCGACGTACTCAAGAAAGCGCGTCAGGAGTTGCTCGCCCAGGAAGAAGCGGCCAAGGCCACGGGAAAGAAATAGACCCTGCGCCCTATTGAGCAGACCGCCCGGGTTCAGCGGGGGTCCTGCGCGACAGCAACAGCAGCAGGTAGGGCACCAGCAGCAGCACGACACAGGCTCCGAACGCGGTGGCATAGCCAGCCCTGGCATAGCTGCCCGCCTCGACCGGCCACAGATTGATAATCAGACCTGTGCCCCACTGCACCGCGAACGCGCTCAGAAATACCAGGAAATTAAGCGTGCTGATGACGCGGCCGGAGAGCTCCAGCGGAAACTCCTTGGATAGAATCGCATAGACCAGCGGCTGCACCTGGCCGAACAGGATCAGCGCGAACAGCGTGGTCCGCGTTGCCAGCGTCACGCCCAGGGCGAACAGCAGCAGCAGCACCAGATTCATGCCGACACCGACCAGCACGACTTTGACCGTGTCTATGCCATGGCGCGATAACCAGTCGGCAACCACGCCCCAGAGCGCGGCACCCACGATCATGCCCAGGGCGGCAATCAGCAAATGCGTGCCGACTTCGGCGCGTCCCAAGCCGGCCACGTCCTTGAGCCAGGGTGCGATCCACAGGCTTTGCAGCGACATGAACACGCCCTGTCCAGCGATCACCAGCAAGCCCAGTCTCCAGAAGTTCGCATTGCGCAGAATGGCCGGCAGGCTGCGCAGGGAGTCGGCAAGACTCTGCGGCGCGCTGGGCGCTGCGCGCTCGGGCACGACCAGAAATATCGCGGCAGACGCGGCAAAGGTCAGGGCCGCGAGCAACAGGAACGCACTGTGCCAATCGGTGACGCGCAGCAACTCTTCCGCCGGTTTGGACGCGCTCAAGGCGCCCAGGCCACCGCAGGACAGCAGCCAGCCGTTGAGCGTGGCCAGCCGGTTCAGCGGGAACCACAGGGTAAATACCTTTATGCTCGACATGAGGCAGCCGGAGACGCCCAGCCCGATCAATGCACGCGCGACGATCAATCCGGGCAGGCCCTGGGCGAGCGCGAACAGGACGG
Organism: Burkholderiales bacterium; assembly: GCA_919902965.1. Classification (GTDB taxonomy): domain Bacteria; phylum Pseudomonadota; class Gammaproteobacteria; order Burkholderiales; family SG8-39; genus 2-12-FULL-64-23. The sequence goes on along the minus strand of CAKKSJ010000120.1, from coordinate 5,763 downwards.
CACCGGTTGCGGCCAGCGTCAGCAGTGTCGCGTTCACGCGTCGCGGGCCGTAGCGATCGAGCAGTATGCCCAGCGGCAACTGGAACAAGGCGAAGGTCAGAAAGTAGGAACTGGTCAAAAGCCCGAGATCGGCCGGACCCAGGCCGAATTCGCTCACCAGGTCGGGCGAGATGATGGCGTTGATAGTGCGATAGAGATAGGAAAGAAAATAGCCGCCGGCAAAAGGCAGAAATACCTTCAGCAGCAGTTCGAACGGCGTGGACAGGTTTTCTTGTTGCGTCATCGGAAGCAGCGATGATACGCGATCGGTTACATTCGGACATCCTGATAAAATGCCTGTTGTTCTCGCGGAGGAACCATGGCCCAACCCAAATATCTAGGCTTCGACACGCTCAGCCTGCACGCCGGGCAGGCGCCCGACCCGCACACCGGGGCGCGCGCCACGCCGATTTATTTCACCACTTCCTTCGTATTCCGCGATTCCGATCACGCCGCTGCCCTGTTCAATATGGAACGCGCCGGCCATGTGTATTCGCGTATTTCCAATCCGACCAATGCGGTGCTGGAAGAACGCATCGCGGCGCTCGAAGGCGGCGTCGCGGGCATCGCCACCGCCAGCGGCCAGGCGGCGCTGCATCTCGGGCTCGCGACCATCGCCGGCGCCGGCTCGCATATCGTCTCCTCCGGCGCGCTCTATGGCGGCTCGCACAATCTGCTGCACTACACCCTGCCGCGATTCGGCATCGAAACCACCTTCGTCAAACCGCGCGATCTGGATGCCTGGCGCGCCGCCATCCGGCCCAATACCAAAGCCCTGTTTGCCGAGACCCTGGGCAATCCCGGCCTCGACGTGCTCGACGTCGCCGCGGTCGCGTCGATCGCGCATGAGCACGGCCTGCCGCTGATGGTCGACTCCACGTTTACCACGCCTTATCTGCTCAAGCCCTTCGATCACGGTGCGAACCTGTTGTATCACTCCGCCACGAAATTCCTCGGCGGGCATGGTGTCGCAATCGGCGGCATCCTGGTCGACGGCGGCAATTTCGACTGGGTCGCCTCGGGCAAGTTTCCCGAGCTCAGCACGGAATACGCGGGTTTCCACGGCATGAATTTCTCCGAGGAATCGACCGTTGCTGCATTCTCGCTGCGCGCGCGGCGCGAAGGGCTGCGCGATTTCGGCGCCTGCATGAGCCCGGCCACCGCGTTCCAGATCCTGCAGGGCGTGGAAACCCTGCCGCTGAGGATGCAGCGCCACGTCGAGAATACACGCAAGGTGGTGGAATTTCTGGTCAGGCATCCGGCGGTCGAATCGGTGGCCTACCCGGAACTGCCCGAACATCCGGATTACGAACTGGCTAAACGCTTGCTGCCGCGCGGCTGCGGCGCGGTTTTCAGCTTCTCGGTGAAGGGCGATCGCGCGGCGGGCCGGCGTTTTGTCGAATCGCTAAAGATCTTCTCGCATCTCGCAAACGTAGGCGATGCCAAGTCGCTGGTGATCCACCCCGCGAGCACCACGCATTTTCGCATGGACGACGCGGCGCTCAAGGCAGCCGGCATCACCGAGGGCACGATGCGGCTTTCGATCGGACTGGAAGATGCCGCCGACCTGATCGACGACCTCGCCGGCGGCCTGCGCGCATCGCAGAAGACAAAATAGGGCGGACACCATGGAACTGACCGTCAGCGGGAAGAAAGCCTACGCCTACACCGGCGGCAAAGTATTCGACGCCAAGCTGCCCAGCGTGATCTTCGTCCACGGCGCCCAGCACGACCATAGCGTGTGGATACTGCAGAGCCGCTATCTCGCGCACCACGGTTACGGCGTGCTCGCGCTGGATCTCCCGGGCCACGGCCGCAGCGCGGGACCGGCGCTTGCAAGCGTCGGCGAACTCGCCGACTGGGTCACCGCGGTGCAGGATGCCGCCGGAGTGAAGCAGGCGGCGATCGTCGGCCACAGCATGGGCTCGCTGATCGCGCTGGAGTGCGCCGCGCTCCGTCGGGAGCGGGTGGCGAAGATCGCGCTCCTCGCCATCGCCTATCCGATGAAAGTCTCGGCGGACCTGCTGGCCGCAACCAGGGACAACGAGCCGCTCGCGCAGGACATGGTCAACATCTGGTCGCACTCCGCCTACGCGCAATACCCGAACTGTCCGGGACCGGGCTTCTGGGTGATCGGTGAAAACCTGCGGCTGATGCAGCGGCAGAAACCCGGCGTGATGCATGTCGATTTCCTCGCCTGCAATGCCTATACCGGTGGCGGGCAAGCCGCAGCCGGTGTGCATTGTCCCGCCCTGCTGCTGCTGGCGCGGCGCGATTTGATGACACCCCTGCGCGCCGCGCGCGACTTTGCCAATTCGATAGCGGGCGCGCAGACCGCGGTCATCGAGGACAGTGGCCACAATATGATGGCGGAAAAGCCGGACGAGGTGCTGGATACGCTGGTTGCTTTCTTGCCTTGAACCTGAACGAACCGGGCGTATTCTACGAGCACCCGATCTCGGCCACGCTGTTCGCCTTCACCTCGCTCCTGATCGCCGTGCCCTGGCTGGTGCGGCGCGTGCAACGCGCGCGCGCAGCCTGACGCCGCGCACGCTGGCCGAACTGGAGCAGGGCCAGACGCAGGCGGATATCGTCATTTGCTTCGCCACCGCCACGGTACCGATCGTGCGCGGCGCGGCTGCTGCTGGCGCGCGCTTCGGTGCAGCCGCAATAGGCGCTGGTCACACGCGTGCATGGATTCCCTGGTGTCGAAATAAGCACCTAAGCGCAGACCGCGTGCACCTGTTGCATATCGGTTTCACCGCGCAGCACCTTTTCGATGCCGTTCTGTTTCAGGGTGAGCATACCCGATGCCGTGGCAGCGTCGAAAATGTCGCTGGCAAACGCCTTGGTCTGAATCATGCGCTTGACTGCGGGATGTGCCACGAACAGTTCGTGTAAGCCCAGCCGTCCCTTGTAGCCGTTCTGGCCGCAGGCCTGGCAGCCCTTTGCCGTGCAGAGAACTGCCTGCCGGCCGGTTGCGGCAAAATCGATCTTCCATTTCCGCAGCACAGCGTCCGCATCCAGGGACGTCCCCAGCGTATATTCTTGCGCCAGCGCACCGAGTTCATCCGACGAAGGCGCGTAAGGCTCCTTGCATTGGGCGCACAGGCGGCGCGCAAGGCGCTGCGCGAGCACGCCCAGCAGTGCATCGGCAAACTGAAACGGATCGGCGCCCATGTCGAGCAGCCGCACTACGCTTTCGACCGCGCTGTTCGTATGCAGCGTGGACAGCACCAGGTGGCCGGTAAGCGACGCTTCCAGCCCTATTTTTGCCGTCTCCTCGTCGCGCATCTCGCCCACCATGATGACGTCCGGGTCGAGCCGCAGGAAGCTGCGCAGGGCGCCGGCAAAAGTCCAGCCGATCTTGGGGTTGACCTGCACCTGGCGCAGCCCCTGCTGGGTGATTTCGATCGGGTCTTCGGCGGTCCAGATCTTGCGCTCCGGGGTATTGATGTAGGACAGCGCGGAGTGCAGCGTCGTGGTCTTGCCCGATCCGGTCGGGCCGCAGATCAGTATCAGGCCGTGCGGCTTGATCAGCATTTGTTTCAGTTCCGCCAGCGACTTCGGCTCCATGCCGAGGCGATCGATGGGTACGGGTTTTACCGCGGCGAGTATGCGCATCACCACGTCTTCCAGGCCGTTCGCCGTGGGTATGGTCGCCACGCGCAGCTCAATGCGGGCCGGACCGAAGCGCTTGAAGTCGATGCGCCCGTCTTGCGGCTTGCGTCTGTCTGAAATATCAAGCTGGGCCATGATCTTGATGCGCGAGAGCATGGCATTACGAAATTTCGGCGGCAGTTCCATGTAATCCACCATGATGCCGTCCTTGCGGAAGCGGATGCGGATGTTCTTTTTCCCGGGGTAGGTCTCCACGTGTATGTCCGAGGCCAGCTGCGCGTGTGCATCGAGTATCATTTTGTTGACGAATTTGACCAGGGTATTGTCGGACTCGCTGACTGCGGCATCCGCCACCTCTAATTCCGTCCCCTCCGCCTCGAGTTTTGCCAGCAGCTCGTCTGCATTCGACGCATCGGCTGCGGAATGATAGAAGGCGAGTTCGTCGGGTTTGTCCGTCGGCCGGTCCATCGCCTCGGCCTGCACAAGCGGCTCGGTGCTCTCGCCATAACACTGCCGTATGCTTTCCTGAAGCGCGTCCTCCTCTGCAATCACCGGGATGATCTGCAAACCGGTCATGAAGCGCAGCTCGCTTGCAAAAGGCATCGACGTGGGGTCCGACACCGCGATCACCAGTTGCTTTTCATTCTTGAAAATGGGCAAAATGCGGTAGCGCCACACTATGCCTGCCGGGACCAGGGGGAGCACATCACGCGTCATTTTGAATTCGCGCAGATTGACGAACGGGATGCCGAGCTTGTGCGCCATGACTTTGCGCACGGTGTCGCGATCGACCACGCCCATCTCGATCAGAAGCTCGCCCAGCGGCTTTTTCCGCTGCAGCTTCTGCTGCGCCAGGGCGCTCTTCAGCTCGTCTTCGGTGAGCAAGCCCAGTTCGAGCAGCGCTTCGCCGAGCCTGAGTATGGGACGCGCCGTCGTGTGCTGTATGGCGACGGACAGCTCCTCCGGCGACACCAATTGCCTGTCGGTGAGCAGGTCGCCCAGCCGCTGCGCGCGTAGCTTGCGCTGTTCCTGCAGGGCAGCTTCGACCTGCTCCGGCGATGCGATTTTCTGTTTAACCAGTATGGTGCCGATCAATTCGCCTATATGGAAGTCGCGCATGGCTGCCTGCGGAACGAAGCAACGCAGGACAGTTCCCTCGGTTTCCTGCAGGAACAGGAACAGGCCGTAGGTTTCCGAGGCAAAACCGGCGGTTTCACCAACGAAGGTATCACCGTTGTTGTAATCGATGACGAAAGACTGACAATTCGCTTCGGGAAGCTGCACACCGGCCTGGGCGCCGGGCAGGACCTCCTGCCTGCGGATAAGCACGGGCTGTGACAGCGTCAGCCGCTGAAATTCGGCAAAGCCGATGCTCTGAATTTCAGGCGCGTGCGCTGTCTGGATTTCGACTATAGCCTCGTCGGGTAGCAGGCGCACCATGCGGCCGGCCAGCTGCGTGCCGTTGGTGAGGTCGATCACGCAGAGCTCCGGCGTCGTCGTGCGGTCGCTGCTGGGTAATTCGAAATATGGCGGCGACGGCCAGATGAATTCGGGCTCGGTACTCGGGGCTTGGGGGGTGTTCAGATCGGTATCGGGCATGATTTGTCTGCTCTGGCGATGAAATAGGTTCAGGGTGTGGGCGTCATGCGGCTGCTCTGCCTGCATGGCTCTCCCACTTGCCGTGTTCGAGCGCGCGCGCGAGATCGACGCGGAAAAGGCGAATCAATTTATGTCAATCTCGTTCCGCTACGCACCCCCGGGCGGGGGCGATCGGAGCGAGTTTAGTGGTAAATTGCTGGGCAATCAATTCCAACCGCCGCAGAAAACCGTGAGCATCTGCACCGGGTCGCAACCGCTCGGTGAGTGTCTTCTACCCGGCCCGGACTCGAACCAAAGACCAAAGGAAGGCGAGCGTTTCAGCGCTTCCCGCCCGCCATCTGTGCGCTCTCGCTTAGCGCGCGCAACCTCAAAGTGGCGATCGGGCCTAAAACCGCGCCGATGCCGAGCGCGGTCCAGGCCCAACCCCAGGCAGCATCCGCGCGTGCACTGCCCGCGCCCTGCCCCAGGTCGAGCACCAGGCCGAACACCCAGGGACTGATGGCG
>CAKKSJ010000119.1 GCA_919902965.1 Burkholderiales bacterium | reverse complement strand
GGCGCGAATACTGCTCGATCATGCGGTTGCCGATGAAGCCGTCGCACACGCCCGAGACCACGCCGGTCTTCTTGATCTTCTTTGACAGCGCCATGGTGGTGGCGAGCACATCCTTGGCGGTTTTTTCGCCGCGCACGATTTCCAGCAGCTTCATCACGTTCGCCGGGCTGAAGAAATGCGTGCCGATCACGTCCTGCGGGCGCTTGGTGAACGCCGCGATTTTATTCAGGTCCAGGGTGGAAGTGTTGGATGCGAGGATGGCGCCGGGCTTCATTACTTCATCCAGCTTGTTGAACACTTTCTCCTTCACGCCCATTTCCTCGAATACCGCTTCGATCACGATGTCGGCGTTCTTGAGATCGTCGTAGGCGAGCGTGCCTTTTATCAGGCCCATGCGCTCGTCGAATTTCTGCTGCGTCAGGCGGCCTTTTTTCATGGTGTTTTCGTAATTCCTGCGCACCGTCGCGAGACCCTTGTCCAGCGCCTCCTGCTTCATCTCCAGCAAGGTGACCGGAATGCCGGCATTGGCGAAGTTCATCGCGATGCCCCCGCCCATGGTGCCGGCGCCGATGATCGCAGCGGACTTGATCGGGCGCTTGGGGGTGTCTTCCGGCACGTCCGCTATTTTGGACGCCGCGCGCTCACCGAAAAAGAAATGGCGCAGCGCCTTGCTTTCCGTGGTCTGCATCAGCGCGAGGAAGTTGGTCCGCTCCACCTTCAGGCCATCGTCGAATTTCATGCTTGCGGCGGCGGCCACGCAGTCCACGCATTTCAGCGGCGCGGGGAAGTTCTTCGCCAGCGTGGCCACGGTGTTGCGCGCGAATTGGAAAAAGGCCTCGTGCTTGGGGTAGTCGACCTTGATGTCGCGCACCTTGGGCAGGGGTCGGACAGCGGCCACTTTTTCAGCGAAAGCGAGGGCGCCCGTCATCAGGTCGCCCTCTATCATCTGGTCGAACAGCTTGGTGTCGGCGAGCTTTTCCGACAATACCGGATTGCCGGAAACGATCATGTTGAGCGCGGCTTCCACCCCGAGCACGCGCGGCAGGCGCTGGGTGCCGCCCGCGCCGGGGAGCAGGCCGAGCTTGACTTCGGGTAGCGCAATCTGCGCGCCGGGCGAGGCCACGCGGTAGTGGCAGCCGAGCGCAAGCTCCAGCCCCCCGCCCATCGCCACTGAGTGAACGGCGGCGATCACCGGCTTTTCCGCCGCTTCGATGGCCGCGATGACCGAGTGCAGGATCGGTTCAGTCGAGCTCTTGGGCGTGTTGAATTCCCTGATGTCGGCGCCGCCGGAGAAGGCCCTGCCGGCGCCGGTGATCACGACCGCCTTGACCGCTCTCGCGCTCATGGCTTTTTTCAGCCCTTCGAATATGCCCAGCCGGGTCGCGTAGCCGAGGCCGTTGACCGGCGGATTATCCAGGGTAATGACGGCGATACTGCCTTTGACTTCGTAGTTTGCGCTCATGAGGACTCCTGAGAAAAAACTTGAACTGCAGAGAGCGTGGAAGACGCGGCGAATAGCGGGGGGAATTCTCCGCGCCCTGTCCTCTGCGGCGAATCGGCCTGATCAGGACTCGGTGTTCATACCTCGAGCCACTCCTTGCGGATTGTACTATTTCCGCGCAGCTCCTGCGGTGTGCCTTCGAACACAATGCGGCCGTGGCCCATGACATACAGGCGTTGCGAAATATTGAGCGCGATAGCGAGCTTCTGCTCCACCAGCAGGATGGATACGCCGCGCCTCGCGATTTCGTTGAACAGTTCGGCCACCAGTTCGACGATTTTCGGTGCCAGGCCCTCGGTGGGTTCGTCGATCATGATCAGGTCGGGGTCGCCCAT
>CAKKSJ010000118.1 GCA_919902965.1 Burkholderiales bacterium | reverse complement strand
TTCCGGCTAAGTTAACAGCCCCATCCATAAAATATTGAATGTCAACAGGCCCTAAGGGAATCAACTTGTTTGTTCGCGTCTATCTTGTCGCCCTTCTACTGTTGACCGCGTCATTCGCGCCGACCGCCCTTGCCGACACGCTGGCCGAGGCGCTGACGCGCGCCGTAGCCAACCTGCCGGAAGTGCGCGCGGCGCGTGCAAGCCAGCGCGCCAGCGTAGAGGCGGCGGCGCAGGCGCGCGGCGCCTGGTATCCGAGCATAGACGCGAGCGTCGGCCAGGGCCGCGAAACCAGCAACAACCCGAGCACGCGCGTGCTCGGCTCCGACCAGACGCTGACACGGCGCGAGGCCGAAGTCAGCCTGTCGCAACTGGTCTTCGACGGCGGCGCGACTTCGGGACAGGTGCGCCGCTTCCAGGCGCGCGCGGAAGGCGCGGGCGATCAGGTAGCGAGCGCGGCGGAATCTGCCGGCGCGCGCGCGGCGCAGGCGTATCTGGACGTGATCCGGCTGCGCGAGCTGATCACCATTGCCGCCGACAACGAGAAACGCCACCAGGAAACGCTGACGCAGGTGTCGCGTCTGGCCGACGTCGGACAGGGCCGGCGCGCCGACGCGCAGCAGGCCGATGCACGCTATGCGCTGGCGCAAGCCTCCCTTACCCAGTTGCGCAGCCAGCTGGCGCAGGCGGAAGCAGCGTTTCTGCATCTTACCGGCCTGCCCCCCGGCCAACTCGCGGATGCGGGAAACTTCCAGACCAGGCTGCCGGCTACCCTTGCGGAAGCGCTCGCGCTGGCGCTGGAAACGCACCCTGCAATCCGCGCCGCGCAAAAAGACTTGCTCGCGGCGCAGGCCGACCGCGATTCCCTGCGCAGCCGCTACGCCTCGCCGCGGCTTGCGTTCGAAGTGGGAACTTCGGCCAACCATGACCTGGACGGCCTGCGCGGCGCCAATACCGACCGTTACGCGATGCTGCGCTTGCGCTACAACCTGTTTCGCGGCGGCGCCGATGCGGCGCGCGTGCGCGAGGCGGTAGCGCGCATCGATGAAGCCAGCGCGGGCTACGGCAAGGCGCGCAACGACGTCGAGCGCGACCTGCGCCAGGCCTGGCAGACGCTCGCGGAAGACCGCCTGCGCCTGCCGCAACTGCAGCGCTATGCAGCGGCGAGCGCGCAGGTGGTGCACGCCTACCGCTTGCAATTCTCCATCGGCCAGCGCACCCTGCTCGACGTGCTCAACGCCGAAAACGAATTATTCGCTGCCCGGAGCAGCGAGTACACGGGCGCTTACGCGGTCACGCTGGGCGAGCTGCGCGTGCTTGCTGCCATGGGCAGGCTGCTGGAAACACTGGGCGTGGACATTAATGCGCCGCCGCGGACGCAGTTTGCAGAACGGGAAGCAGCGATCACCGCGGCAGAACACAATGCAGCGGCTGGGACTGCGCCTGAGCAGAATCAGGAAGACAACATTGCGACTGTGCAAGGGCGAAAAGGAACGGCGCTGGCTCCGGACTTGCGTATGAGCAAGACATTGGCTACGCCCGAGGCAGAAAAATGAACGCTAGCACGCCCGCACCCGCAGCCGAAATAATTACCGATCCCCTCGCAGCCTGCCTTGCGCAGCTGACGCGCCTGCTGGGACAGCCGATGAGCGCGCAGGCGCTGCTCACCGGCCTGCCTGTTGATGCCGTCGGGCTCAGCCCGGCGCTGTTCGCGCGCGCCGCGGAGCGCGCCGGATTCAGCGCACGCAGCATCGCAATAGAACTGGAGCGCTTCCCCAAGCTCTCGCTGCCCGCCGTACTGTTGCTAAAAGAGCGCAACGCCTGCGTGCTGGTCGCGCGCGGCGAGGGCACGGCCCAGATCGTCACGGCGGAGGGCATCGAGAAAGATGTGCCGCTCGCGGAACTCGCGCGCGACTACCAGGGCACGGCGATCGCCGTGAGCCGCGCGGTGCGCTTTGAGGCGGGCACCGGCAGCGAACGCATACTCGCCACCCATCACTGGTTCTGGGGCACGCTCGCGCGCGCCTGGCCGCTTTACGGAGAGGTCGCCGGCGCGAGCGTGCTGGTGAACATTTTCACGGTGCTGTCACCGCTTTTCTTCATGAACGTGTATGACCGCGTCCTGCCCAACAAGGCCTTCGAGACCTTCTGGGTGCTGGCCGTCGGCATGGCGGTGATGTACCTGTTCGACTTCGGGCTGAAACTCCTGCGCGGCTGGTTCATCGATGTCGCCGGGCGGCGCGCCGACATGGCGCTGTCCTCGGCGCTGTTCGAACAGGTGATGGCGCGCCGCCTGGATGCCGGCAGCGAATCGGTGGGCATGCTCGCCAACAATGTGCGTGAGTTCGAGTCACTGCGCGAGTTCTTCACTTCGGCGACCATGACCTCGCTGATCGACCTGCCCTTCGTGCTGCTGTTCATCGGCGTGATCGCCCTGGTCGGCGGCTGGGCCATGGCGGCAGTGCCGCTGGTCGCGATTCCGGTCGTGCTGGCCATGGGGGTATCGCTGCAGGTGCCGCTGCGCGATCGCATCCGCCGCGTGTTCCGCGCGAGCGAGGCCAAGCACGCCATCCTAATCGAGACCCTGGGTTCGATAGAGGCAGTGAAAGCGCTGGGCGCGTCCTCGCAGATGCAGCGCAAATGGGAAGAAGTGGTCGACTATGTCGCGAAGGAAAGCCTGGGCACGCGCTTCCTATCTTCCCTCGCGGTGAATTTCTCCATGTGGGTGCAAATGATGGTCGGCGTCGCCACGCTGGCCGTGGGCGTCTATTTGGTGGGCGAGAACCAGCTCACCACCGGCGGGCTGATCGCCTGCACCATTATCGCCGGGCGCGCGCTCGCGCCGCTGTCGACAGTGGCTTCGCTGCTCACGCGCTATCACCAGTCGATGAGCGCACTCTCCGCATTGAACAAGATCATGGATGCGCCGCGCGAACGGCCGCGCGACCGCAGCTTCGTGCACCGCCCGGCGCTGGGCGGAGACATCCGCTTTCAGGATGTCAGCTTCAAATATCCGGGCGGCGAACTCGACGCGCTCGCCGGGGTGAGCTTCGCGATCAAGGAAGGCGATCGCGTCGGCATTATCGGACGCATCGGCTCGGGCAAGACCACGCTCGCCAAGCTGCTGATCGCGCTGTATCAGCCCCAGTCCGGCTCGATACTCGTCGACGGCACCGACATCCGCGCCATCGATCCGGTGGACCTGCGCCGCGCGGTGGGTTATCTGCCGCAGAACATCGCGCTGTTCGCCGGCAGCGTGCGCGACAACCTGCTGGTGGGCGCACCGGGCGCCGACGACGCCGCGATTCTGCGCGCGGCCTCGATCGCGGGGCTGATCGACATCGTCAACCGCCATCCCCGCGGTTTCGACATGCCGGTGGGTGAACGCGGTGAAGCACTCTCCGGCGGGCAGCGCCAGACCGTGGCGCTGGCGCGCGCGCTGATCACCGACCCGCCGATTCTGGTGCTGGACGAGCCCACGCACGCGATGGACCATTCGGCCGAAGAACGCCTGAAGACGCAGATGCAGAACGAGCTTGCCGGCAAGACCATCATCGTTGTCACCCACCGCGAATCGCTGCTGTCGGTGATCAACACCCTGGTGGTCATGGACGGCGGCAAGGTGGTGGCAGTGGGGCCGAAGGACCTGGTATTGAAAGCCATCGCCGAGGGCAAAGTCAGGATGGCGCGATGAGCGAATCCATGGACCTCGCGCACGAAACCGTGGTGAAACCAAAGCCGCCGCTGCTGCCGCCGGCGTGGCGGCCGGAGGAACTCGCCGCCGATGACGGTGGATTGCGGCGCCCGCCGCACTGGCTGCTCGCGGCCATCATCGGGTTTTTCCTCATCGCCCTGGTGTGGGCCTGGCTTGCCGAGATCGACGAAATCGCGCGCGGCGAAGGCAAGGTGATCACCGCGAGCCAGACCCAGTACGTGCAAAACCTCGAAGGCGGCATTATCGACAAGATCCTGGTGAAGGAAGGCGACCCGGTAAAGAAAGACCAGGTGCTGTTCGAACTGGACCGCGTGCGTTTCGCCTCGGCCTATCGCGAAGGCCAGCAGGGCGAACTCGGCTTGCGCGCGAAAGTCGCGCGGCTCAGCGCCGAGGTGCAGGGTACGCCGCTCAAAATGCCGGCGGACGTGATCAAGAGCGCGCCGGCGCTTGCGGAAAACGAGGGCGCGGTGCATCGCGCGAAGCTCGCCGATCTCGCCGGGAAAAACGCGGTGCTGCGCGAGCAGCTGGCGCAGCGCAACCAGGAACTGGTGGAACTCCAGTCCAAGCGCAAGCGTTCGCAGGAGCAGTCGGAGATTCTCAAGCGGGAACTCGCCATCACCGCGCCCATGGTGAAGGAAGGCGCTGTGTCCGAAGTGGAGTTGCTGCGCCTGCAGCGCGAATCCAGCCGTATCCAGGGCGAACTGGACGCGGCGACCCTGGCGATACCGCGCGCGCGCTCGGCGATCGAAGAGGCCAAGCGCAAAATGCAGGACAACGAATCGCAATTCCGCAGCCAGGCGGCGAATGAACTGTCGGCGGCGAGGAACGAGCTGGCGAAAGTCGCCGCGGCAGTGCCGGGCCTGGAGGACAAGATGGACCGCACCCTGGTGCGCTCACCGGTGAACGGCGTGGTCAAGACCATCGCCAACAAGACGCCGGGCGGCGTGGTGCAGCCGGGGACGCCGATGGCGGAAATCGTGGCAGTGGAGGATTCGCTTCTGGTCGAAGCACGCATCCGGCCGCAGGACATCGCCTTCGTCAAGTCCGGACAGAAAGCCACGGTCAAGCTCGCGGCTTACGACTACAGCATTTATGGCGGCGTGGACGGCAATATCGTTTATGTCAGCGCCGATTCCATACAGCCCCAAGCGCAACCGGGGCAATCGTCCGAGCCCTACTTCGTCGCCCATGTGCGCACCCTCAAACCCGGCGTCGAGTATCGCGGCAAGCTCCTGCCCGTGATCCCGGGAATGACCGGACAGGTCGATGTGCTCACCGGCCGGCGCAGCGTGCTCTACTATCTGCTCAAGCCGATCAACAAGACGCTGGAGCGTTCGCTGACTGAGCGCTGAGCTATAACATCGGCGCCGCTGTGCGCGTGCATTCGCCGCGCGCCGACATCAACAACACGCCGGGCTGTAGTGAGTATGCTTGCGCGGACGGCGGCCCGTCCGTGCGGATCGTCGATTGAACCCCGCGTACTGCCTTTGCTTTTTCCAGAACCGTTGTCTTGAGCGGATACGCTTTTCATCCGCGCAAAACAACGCTTGGCGCGCAGAGCGCGCAATGGCTGCTCTTGGCAGATGCATGAATTCGAGACAGCGTACAGATGTGCCTTGATCGCTCGCTTAGAATCTGGCTGAGAGGCAGTATCCATAAGCTTCTCCACCGTTTTACCTGTCTACGCACGCGCTCGATTTTTACGCAAACCATCGACTCCAGCACGCCTTTAGCCCGCAACGATCCGCCCCTGCTCCATGCGCACGATCCTGTCCGCCACCGCCAGGCTCGCCGGCCGGTGGGTGATCAACAGCACCGTGCGGCGCCTGAGCGCCTCCCCGCATTCCTGCAGAAATTCCGTTTCTCCCTGCGGATCGAACATGGCCGTGGCCTCGTCGAGTATCAGTATGGGCGGGTCCTTGAGCAGGGCGCGCGCGAGCGCGACACGCTGCTGCTGGCCGCCCGACAGCCTCACGCCGCGATCGCCTATCAGGGTGTCGTAGCCCTGAGGCAGTCCAATGATGAAATCGTGCGCGCGCGCAGCCGCAGCCGCCGCTTCGATCTCGGCCTGGCCGGACCCGGCGCGCCCGTAGGCGATGTTGTCGCGCACGCTCGCGTTGAACAACAAGACATGCTGCGGCACCACGCCAATCTGACGGCGCAGGCTGGGGAGCGACACGCCGGCGATGTCGATGCCGTCGATCAGGATCGTTCCCGCGGACGGTTCGTGCAGGCGCATCAGCAGATGCGCCAGCGTGCTTTTCCCCGCGCCGTTCGGGCCGACGATGGCGATGGTCGCGCGCGCCGCAATATGCAAATCGACGTTTTCCAGCGCCGCTGGCCGGCCGCGATAAGCGAAGCGCACGCCGCGAAACTCGATTCCGCCTTGCACCGCGGGCAGCGCAATGCCTGCATGCCCCGCGGGTTCGGGCGTTTCCACCATCGCCTGGCGCAGCCGCGCTGATGCACCCCGCGCCATTTGCGTCTGCCCGTAGACGTCGGCGAGCCCCGCGACCGGACGCGTGAGCAGGGCTGCGTACATCAGGAAGCTCACCAGCTGCGCTGGCGCGAGCCTGCCTGCGCTCAGATCCGCGCTCGCCAGCGCCAGTATCAGCAAAATCGCCGCGGCGACTATCAGCTGCGCCAGCGGCTCCAGCGCGGCGTTGATGCCGCGCTGCTTCACGTTGAGGCGAAAGATGCGCTCGATCTGCTCGCGGTAGCGCGTCGATTCCTGCGCCTCGCGCGTGAAAGTTTTGATTGCGGGCAGCATGCCCAGGTTCTCCTGGGCAATCGCAACAGCACCGGCCTGCTCCTCCTGCAACTGCGCCGCCAGCGGCCGCATGCGCCGGCCGAATATTTTTTCCAGCAGAAAAAACACCGGGATAATGATCACCGCCAGCAGCGCCAGGCTGGGCCGGATGCGAAACATGAGGATGACCGCACCGCCCGCGGTAAACAATAATGGCACCAGCGCCAGCGCGGTACCGCTGATGTAGCCGCCCAGGACATAGACGTCGTTGGTGAGCAGGGCCAGGGTGTCGCCCAGGCGCCGCTGATGATAGTAGGCAAGGGGCAGAGCCTGCAGATGATCGTAAAGACGCACTTTCAGCGCGGCGACGATTTTGTCGGCGGCGTTGCCGAGGATATAGATATTGCCGAACTTGAGCAGGGCCTGCAGCGCAAACAAACCCAGCATGCCCGACAGGACCATGCCGACGCCGGCAGACCCTGCGCCGGCGGGATGCAGCATGGCCTCGGTCAGCAAGCCGCCGGCCCAGGGCACCAGCAGCGCGGCTGCGCTCTCGAACAGCATCAACAGTGCGCAGAACGCCAGCGCCGCCCGATGCGGCGCGGCAAAAGCGAGCATGGCGCGCAGATCACTCACGATCCGAGCACCGATTGTTTGAGCCAGGCCGTGGATAGTGCAAGCGCAACTCTGCAGCGGACGCGGACCAGCAGTTTACTGGCTTTGCGCGGGTTGATGTTGGCAGCCAGGCCGCGTAGTCTATGCGCATGCCGGCGTCGCGCGTAAGCGGCAATCGCGCGCGCGGCGGCGTTCCTTCCACTCACCCTCGAACGGATCTTTCCCATGAATGGCGCTGAAAGCTTAATCCGCACGCTGCTCGCCAGCGGCGTTGACACCTGTATTGCCAATCCCGGAACCTCGGAGATGCATTTCGTCGCCGCGCTCGACCAGGTCGAAGGCATGCGCTGCGTTCTCGGTCTGGCCGAAACCGTGGTGTCCGGCGTAGCCGACGGTTATGCGCGCATGGCGGGCAAGCCTGCCGCGACCCTGCTCCACTGCGGGCCGGGCTTCGCCAACAGCCTCGCCAACGTGCACAACGCGCGCCGCGCGCATACGCCCATGGTCAATATCGTCGGCGACCAGGCCAGCTACCACCGGCCCTACGACGCGCCGCTTACCGCCGATACCGAAGGACTGGCGCGCGCGAGTTCCGACTGGGTGCGCACCAGCGCCGCCGCAGCGAGCGTGGGCGCGGACGCCGCCGCCGCGGTGCAGGCAGCGAACACCGCGCCCGGACAAATCGCCACCTTGATCCTGCCTGCGGACACGGCCTGGAACGAGGGCGGCGTGGTCGCCACGCCGCTGCCGGCGCCCAAGCGCGCCAGCGTTGCGCCGGACACCGTGCGCAGCATTGCGCATGTATTGCGCAGCAAAGAGCCCGCGGTACTGGTGCTCTACGGACAGGCTTTGTCCGAGGCCGGTCTCGTCGCCGCCAACCGCGTTGCGCAGGTCAGCGGTGCCAAATTGCGCACACCCACGCAGGTGTCGCGCATGGCGCGCGGGCGCGGGCGCGTGCCAGTGGACCGCATTCCCTATGCGCTCGAGGGCGCGCTCAAAATGCTCGCGGGAACGAAGCAGGTGATCCTCGTCGGCGCCAAGCCGCCCACGGCCTTCTTCGGCTATCCGGGCAAGCCCAGCCTCATGGCGCCGGCGGACGCGGACACCCATGTGCTCGCACGAGCGGAGCAGGATGCGATCGAAGCGCTGAATGCGCTGGCCGACGAGCTCGGCGCGCCCAAGACCGTGCCGATTCCTGAGGGCGGGATCAAGCCGCAACTGCTGCAGGGAAAATTCGAGCCCGTCGCGTTTGCGACCACGCTCGCCGCGCTGCTACCCGAGAACTGCATCGTCGCCGAGGACGGCGTGACCTCCGGCCGCGCGCTGTTCGCGCCTACTTTCAATGCTGCGCCCATGGACTGGCTGCAGAACACCGGCGGCGCCATCGGCCACGCATTCCCCTGCGCCACCGGCGCCGCGCTCGCCTGCCCCGGGCGCAAAGTGGTATGCCTGCAGGCCGACGGCGCGGGCATGTTCTCGCTGCAATCACTGTGGACGCAGGCGCGCGAAAAGCTCGATGTAGTCAACGTGGTGTTCGCCAACCAGATCTACAAGATCCTCTATGGCGAACTGGTATCGGTGGGCGCGAAACCGGGCCGTGCCTCGAACGCCTTATTCGATCTCGCGCGCCCGGAGCTCGATTGGCTGAAACTCGCCGGCGGCATGGGCATGGAGGCGGCGCGCGTGGACACGCTGGAAGGGTTTGCCGATGTGTTCAAATCGGCCTGCGGCCGCAAAGGGCCGTTTCTGATCGAGTTCAGAATTTGACAGCGCCGGCTGCGCGATACGCTGAAAGCGTCACAGCTCAAGCCGAATCGTCTCGCGCGCAATGATCCAACTGCAGAAATCCGGCGAGATCATCAATCCGGATGAGGTCCTGCGGCTGAAATCGGAGTATCAGGCGCATAGCTGCGTGCGACTGCCCGGGCTGCTAGGCGCCGATTTGCTGAAATACTTGCTGACGCGCCTTGAGCAGCAGCCCTGGATACGGCGCGATCATGGCGGCATAGGCGCGGACGAAGTGCTCGATGACGAATCCGCCAGGCGCCTGCTGCATTTCGTGGCCAACGCTCCCGGGTTTCTTGAGGCAATACGTGTCATCGGTTGCTGCCCGGAAATAAGCGAATTCCGCGGCGAGGTGTACCGGCTTGCGCCAAATTCGGATCACTACGATACCTGGCATAGCGATGCCGCGCAGACACGCAAACAACGCCTGATCGGCATGAGCATCAACCTCGGCTCGCGGGCGTATTCAGGCGGCGTGTTTCAGCTCCGCGACGAAGAAACCGCGCGAACAATTTTCGAGGTCGCAAACACCGGCTATGGCGACGCGATCCTGTTCCGGCTTTCGAATCGGCTCAAGCACCGCGTAACGCCCGTGACGGGCAGCGAACCGAGGATGGCGTTCGCAGGATGGTTTCGTACCGGCGCGACAAACTTTTATGCGTCGCTGCGCAGCGCTGTGCAGGACGCGTAGGTCGCAATCAGGCGAAAGCAGGAGCTGCGGTCGTCGTGGCGGGGCGGAGGTTCAAACCGCAGAGGACCCGAACAGCGCGCGCGCCAGCTTCGGATGCGCGGCGTAGCGGACGAGATACCCGCTTTCGTCGCTGCCGCCCTTGGCGCGGATGAGGCGCGCGAGCGCCCGTCTTTCGGCCGGGCTCCAGCGCGACACGCCGCGCAAGGCAAACGCCACGAGCGGGCTCCAGCGTGACCAGGCGAGACGCTCGCCCGCGCTGAAACCGCGCAAGGAACGCAAACCTGTCAGCCGCATGGTTTCCCGGCTGCACGCTTGCAGCGCGCGTTCGCGCTCGACCCCTGCGCGTTTTGCGAGAGCGGCGGCCACGCGCCATCCCGGCTCGGCCAGAGGCGGCAGGCTGGGGATACGCCCGCGGTCGAGATCGAACAGCAGATGCGACTCGGCCAGCGCGCGCAAAGTGGCGGCGCTCGAGCGGTGGCTCGGGCTCGCGCGCATGCGCGCCAGTTCTTTGCGCATGAGGCGGCGCGCGCCCGCGGTCAAAGGCCTGAATCCGAGCTTGTAGTAGAACCACCAGGCGCCCGAGGCGATGGCTTCGTCATTGCCCCTGCCGAGCTGATACTGATCGAAGCTGAAGGACTCGGCGCCGAATACATGGCGCACCATCGCGAGGGTGCGTGCAAACGTGTAGGCCGCCTCGCCGCCGCGAAAGGTCTCGAAAATATTGAAAGTCATGGTGGCGGCGCGCCCGATCACAAAGGCCTCGCCATAGCCGATGGGCACACCGTTGTGCAAAACCAGATAGCCGCAGCTTGCCGGGATCAGCTGGCGCCGCTCTGGGATGACGCCGATCAGCACAAATGCGAGCCCGCCGCCATCATCGACCAGGCGCACATCGCGCGCATTGCCGTAGGCGAACGCGTCCAGGTCGCGCGAGCGCGTCACCATGGCGCCGCGCGCAAGCGCTATCAGCTGCTCGCCTATGCGCGCCGATAGCGTTCGCAGCGCGCGATAGCGGCGCCCGAGTTCCGCACGCAGATCCGGGCGGGCACGCCGCAGGGGCCCCCGTTGATAGGCCAGGGGCGCTGCGGCAAATCTGGCGCGGGTGCGCGCGGGCGTATCCGCACCGGGTTCAAGTTCGTAAGCCGGCTCGATCGCGTCGTGGAAAGCTTCACGCGTGAAGCCGTCACCCGGCATGGCGGCGATGCGCTGCGCGAAAAATGCCGCATCGCTTTCCCCGCGCGCGCGCAGCCGGTCTAGCGCGGCAAAGCCCGGCAGATCGATTTGCCTGAGCGCAGCCGCTTCCGCCCAGCTGAGCAGCAGCGGCAGCGCCGCAGCGATTTTTTTCTCTAACCCGGACTCGCTGCGGTCCATGCAGATGCTTTGCGGCCAGCGCTGCGCGAGCCAGCTCAGGGTGGGCCAGAAAAAGCAATAGCGGATGGCCGTGCCGGCAATGCCGGAATCCGTCAGCGCGGCGCGATGGCGCTGCAGATCGGCGCGCGCTGCGTAGCCCGCGAGCATGCGTTCCACCTGCGCCAGCACGCGCGCATCGTCCGGATAGGCGCGCAGGAAACACAGCACTTCGTGTAAGCGCCGCACTGCCGCCGCGGAACGCAATTCGGCGCGCGCAAGCTGTCGCAGCAGGGCCAGTTTTTCTGCCGCATGACCGCTCCCGTACTGGTCCTTGCAGCGTTCGAGCCTGGCGAGCATCCGGATGGTCATGGATACGCCCGGTCAATGCAGCTCGGGCATGGGCCGCGGACGCCGGCCGCCGAACGCGCGACTAGCACCCTTGGAGCACGGCTTCGATGGTTTCCTGAACCGCCAGCGCCTCGGCGAAATCGGGCAGGGTATGCGCTCGCCCCTCGATCATTGCCACCAGTTGATCGAGCTGCCCGGACTGGCCGGCCAGGCGGTTGACCTGCGGCGTGCCTGCTGCGATCCAGTCGCCATCCTTGCTGCGGCGGCGCAAGCCAAACCAGTCGTGTATCTCCAGCGCACCCGCGCTGCCGATCAAAGTCATGCGATTGAAATCGGGCAGCTCGCCGGCCACGCGCGCCGCTACCGTGACGGGAATGCCGCCCGCCTTCAGCCGCGCCGTCAGCGCGCGCTCCGCACCGACACCATCGGCGGGATAGTCCGGTTTTGCCTGTTCGACTTTCGACTGACCCAGCGCGCGCTGCAGAACGAACACGAAATGCGACAGCACCTCGCGCGAAAAACCGCCTTCGGCGCGCTCGGCCAGCCAGCGGCCCGCATCCGCCTGCCAGGCGCGCGGCCATTGGTCGAAGGCGAGTTCGATTTCGACGCGTTCGGGTTTGCCTATGGAGCCGTCGGCGATTGCGGCCTGCATCGCGGCCAGTCCGGGCGAGGTCGCGAGCGAGAAATTCACCCCGTTGCGCTGGCGCTCGGCCTCGATGCGGGCGATCGCTTTGCGCCCCTCCGCGAAATCGACGGTGAGCGGTTTTTCGCTAAACACCGCAAGCCCGGCGTCGAACCCCTGGTGGGCGTAGGCGAGATGACTGGAGGGCGGAGAGGCGATGTAAACGCAAGCCAGCGCGGGCGTGGCGATCACATCCGCCGCCGTGGCGGCGATGCGAAGCTCGGGAAAGCGCTTGCGCACCTCGGCCACGGCCGCCGGATTCGGATCCCAGGCCACGACCGCGCGCATGCGCGCATGCTCCGCCAGGCGCGCAAGCATGCGCTGTCCCATGACACCCAGGCTGATGACGCCGATCTGCTTGCGCTCGCTCACACGGAAAAGCTTAGCAGATTGGCGTCCCCGGTCAAGAACAGCGACCGCTTGCGCACATTGCGGCACCTAAAACGCAACACAAAATTTTACAAGCTGGCAGCGGAAGCGTGCCAGAACACGTTCCGGCGTGCTTCGATTCTGCCGTATAGTGTAAGTATTCGACCGTCACCTGCGCACGCGCCGTCGCCAGCGGAAGGCAAGGAGGGCAAATCATGGGGTCGTATTCCGGGAACAGTGTGGCGTCCGCAAGAACCACGATCCTCAGGATCGCGGCGCTATTTTCCCTGCTCGTAGCCATCTGGGTATTCGTTCAAAGCGGTATTCCGTTCGCCCTCGTGCTCGACCTGCAAATCGAACGTGTAACCTGGCTGCAAACCTTAAGCGGGTGGCTATTCGTCTTTTCCTCCGGCTGGCTGCTCTACCTTCTCATCCACCGGACCTTGGGCGCAATCGCGAGCGCCGAAGAAGACCTGAAGTTGCGCGATCGCGCCATCGAATCCAGCGTCAGCGCGATCTGCATCACCGACAACCAGGCGCCGGACAATCCCATCGTGTACGTGAATCCAGCGTTTGAACGCATCACCGGCTATTCAAGCGCCGAAGTGCTCGGCCGCAATCCCCGTCTGCTGCGAGGCAGCGACCTTGGGCAACCCGAACTCCTCACCGTTCGCGCCGCCCTCCGGGACGAGCGCCCCTGCCGCGTCGTGCTGCGCAATTACCGCAAGGACGGCAGCATGTACTGGAACGAGCTCGATATCTCTCCGGTGCGAAACGACGCGGGAACCGTGACCCACTACATAGGCGTGCACAGCGACATCACCGACGCAAAGACCCACCATGACGAACTGGTGCGCCAGGCGAACCACGATTCGCTGACCGGGCTGCCGAACCGCAATTTGCTGAGCGACCGCATCGACCGCGCCTGCGTGCGCACGCAGCGTTACGGCGATTTCGCCGCGGTCGCCTTTCTCGATCTGGACAATTTCAAAGTCGTCAACGACAGCCTGGGGCACAGCGTCGGCGATCATCTGTTGTGCGCCGTGGCCGCGCGCCTCAAATCGTCGCTGCGCGCCATGGATACGGTGGCGCGCATGGGCGGCGATGAGTTCGTGCTCGTGCTCTCCGACCACAAAAGCGCGCAATCAGTCGCGGGCGAACTGCAGCGGATTGTGGATTCGTTTTCGCAGCCTTTCGCGGTAGATGACAGGGACGTATTCGTCACCGCAAGCGTCGGCGTCGCGCTCTATCCGCAGGACGCGCAGGACCCCGAATCGCTGATGAAAAGTGCCGAACTCGCCATGTACCGCGCCAAAGAATGCGGCCGCAACACCTACCAGCTCTATACCGCGGAATTGCAGACCATAATCACCGAGCGCATGGCGCTCGAGGGCATGCTGCGACGCGCGCTGGAGCGCGGCGAGCTTTCGCTGCACTATCAGCCGCAGGTGGATTTGCACACCAACCGCCTGTTCGGCTGCGAAGCACTGCTACGCTGGAATCAGGCGGATTTGGGGATGATCGGACCAGCGAAATTCATTCCGCTTGCAGAAAGCACCGGCCTGATTGTGCCGATCGGGGAATGGGTGGTGCGAACGGCATGCACGCAAATGAAGGCCTGGCAGCTCGCCGGGTTGCCCGCGGTCAGCGTAGCGGTGAATATCTCGGCGCGGCAGTTCCACAACAGCAATCTATTGCATGCGGTCAAACAGATACTCGCCGAGACCGGGCTCGATCCTGCGCAGCTGGAACTCGAAGTTACCGAGGGCGTGATCATGCAGGATGCGCAGCACGTGATCGCGGATCTTCAGGCATTCAGGGATATGGGCGTAAAGCTGTCGATCGATGATTTCGGTACCGGCTACTCCAGCTTGAGCTACCTGAAGCGCTTTCCGGTCGACCGGCTGAAAATAGACCAATCGTTTGTGCGCGACATCGTCAGCGATGGCGACGACGCCGCGATTGCCCAGGCGGTGATCACCCTGGGACACACGCTGAATCTGCGCGTAATCGCCGAAGGCGTGGAGACCCCGGAGCAGCTTGCGTTCCTGCGCAATAATCAATGCGACGAAATCCAAGGCTACCTGTTCGGGAAGCCCGTGCCGGCGGAGGAATTCGGAAGACTGCTGGAGTCGGGGCGAACCCTGCCGCCGTAGAACGCAGTACATGGCGCACGCAAATCACAGCCATTCCAACGGCCGTACGCGGCACGACCGATCCTTCGCAATCGGCATTGCGCTCAACCTCGGCTTCGTCGCGATCGAGTTCGTCTACGGCGTGCTGGCGCATTCGATGGCGTTGCTGGCCGACGCCGGCCACAACTTGAGCGATGTGCTGGCCCTGGCTCTGGCCTGGGGCGCCAGCGCGCTCGGCCGGCGCGAGCCCTCGCCGCGCTTCACCTACGGACTGCGCAGCTCGACCATACTTGCGGCGCTGGTCAATGCCATGCTGCTGATGCTGGTGGTCGGCGGCATTGCCCTGGAGGCGGTGCAGCGCCTGAGCAACCCGGTTCCGGTCGCGACCATGACGGTCATCTGGGTGGCGCTGGGCGGGATCGTGGTCAACACCGCCACGGCACTGCTGTTCCTGCGCGACCGCGAGCATGACCTGAACGTGAAAGGCGCATTCCTGCATATGCTGGCGGATGCGGCCGTTTCGCTGGGCGTGGTGCTCGCCGGCGTGGGCATGCTCTACACCGGATGGAACTGGCTCGATCCGGCAATCAGCCTGGTCATCGCAGCGGTCATCGTCGGCAGCACCTGGGGGCTGCTGCGCGATTCCCTGAAGCTTTCGCTGCACGCGGTGCCGCCGGGTATCGATACCGTGCAGATTCGAGAATATATTTCCGGATTGGACGGCGTGGTCGCAATTCACGACCTGCACATCTGGGGGATGAGCACGACCGAAACCGCGCTGACCGTGCACCTGGTCATGCCTGCAGGGCATCCGGGCGACCGCTTCATCACCCAGGTGAACAAACAGCTGCACGATCGCTACGGCGTCGGTCACGCGACGCTGCAGATCGAGACCGGCGACGCGCTGCATCCCTGCGCGCTCGCGCCGGATCACGTGGTGTAGCCGGAAAAACCCGCCGCGCTACTTCAGCTTCTTCAAGGCCGCAATCGCCTTCGCCTGATCTGCCGCGCTGTCGCACGCGATGTAGCTCACAAACTTCCTGCCGATGGCGATTCCGCTGATGCCGCGAAAGCTGACCCCGGCATCGCCGAGCGCGCGCGCAATCTTGGACCCCAGGCCCGGCCGGTCCGCACCTTCGACCCTTACCGAAAACACCGTCGAGGGAATGCCCATGCCCGCTTCCTTCGCGGCGCGGATCACCTTGGCCCCCTTGACCGGGGTCGCGAACAGCATCCCCTTGCCCGGGGTCTCCGGGGTGCGCCGCGCTAACACCATCTCGAAGCTCGCGCCCGCCTTGGCGAGCGACTCGAGCTTGTCAGCCACACCACCCGCGCGGTCGTCAATGCCAACCGCCCACACTTCCGCCTTTGCAGCCTTGAATGCCATAGCGACCTCCTTTGGAAAAATAGTCACTGCGGATAATCTACTCCGATAAGCGCGGGGGCGATATAGGTGTTTCAGGCGGCCGATCGCGGGCAGGCGCTGTGCCGAAAACTTCGGGCTTGTGGCTGGCTGCGCGCCGTAACTTCGCGCGTTTTGGGCTATGTGCCGTCACGCCGAGGGGAAAAGGGTCTACGAGCCCTGGCGGGCGAAACGCGGCCTGGTTGGGTGCGGCGGCAGAGGAAACTGCACCGCCGAAAAAAAAGTTATGAGACAGTCATCGGTCGTAGGTCGGAGAATCATTGTGAATGTCCATTAGGCGCTTCAGGGTATAGTCGAACTCGACCCGAAGAGGAAGTTGACAGTGATCTCGACGCCGGCAGGTTTTGATCTGATCTCTAACCTTCGCGAGTCCGCTATCGGGACAGGGGCGAGCTTCGCCCTTCGCAGTCAAGCAGTCAAGCAGTCACTGAACCTACGATCGCCTTGAGCAATCCACCCTTTGGACGCAGCTAGCGCCCGCTCGTGCGTGATTAATTGGTGCTAGCCTTGCGTTTCTATGGCCGGACCGACCAAATCAACGATGCCAAAGACATCAGATGAAAAAAAGCGAACACCCGCGACCCTGCGGTCAATGAGTGGTGCGGGTTTCGAGTTTGAGGATCTGATTTGCGCCTGGCTTCTGGTGAAGATGCTGACAGGTGAGCACGCCCCAGCAATAGGTGGTGCCGGCACTCAGGTTCAGGCGCAGGTTTCGACACTAGGTTGGCGCATCGACGACCTTTTGCTAACGACGCAGGGTAACGCAGGAGCGTTTGGACGGCTAGCTATCTCAGCGAAGGGTAATCTGCAAGTCACCGCTTCGGGCCTGCCAGCAGATTTTGTGACGCGTGCTTGGGAACAGTGGCGCGATCCACAGGGCCCGTTGAACCGATCGGGCGACGGTCTAGCGCTGGTGACACTTGGGACCGATCGCGTCTTCGACCCGAACTGGCGGGAAGTGAAGAACGCATGCACCGGCTCCGACGTTGCGCTTGCCATGAGCCGCATCCGTAGCAACCCCAAGCAATCAAAAATATTTAACAGCGTACAGAAGCCAAACCAGAACGGGCATGCGGCATCCGATGAAGAGACGATTGAGCTCATCCGGCGGCTACATGTGCTGCCAGTAGATTTACAGCTCGCATACTCCGAGACCAAGAACCAGGCGATTGTGCAGTGTCGTCAGCTCCTGACGAGTGGCACCTCGACGGAAGCGGAAGAACTCTGGCAAAGGCTCGTCAACGAGGCGACGGAATTGCGCCTTCGCCGCGGCACCATCACACTTCAGGACCTTTGGTCGAAGTTGCGCAAGGAGTTTGACCTTCTCCAACATCCTAATTTCAAGCGAGATTGGGAGACGCTCGCCAACATCACGTCTGACTACAAGTCGCGGATTGAGACGGAGCTACCTTCAGGCTACAGCGTTTCTCGAGTTGAAGATAAATTGAATCTCGAAACTGCGATTTCCGAAAATGCAGTCACAGTGGTATTCGGAGAGTCGGGCTCCGGAAAATCGGCGCTCGTCAAGAACGTGCTCACTGCGCAGTTCGGGGCGTGGAACCGGGTTTGGTTCGGCCCGGATGAACTTAAGACAGCGCTCAGCGCAGCGCGTCGCGGCACACTTCCCCTTATGCATGAACTAGGGGGAGTTCTCAACGCGACGGTTAACCCGAATAACGTCCTCATCATCGACTCGGCCGAACGTATCGACCCAGGTGAGTTCGGCGTCATCCGGCAACTCCTCAAAGCTGTGCTCGCGCCCACGGGAAAGGTTGATGATAGCGCATGGCGCGTTGTCGTCATCACGCAGACCCAGAGCTGGGTTGAAAGTGCCGATTCCATACTCGGCGGTCGTCAGGCAGCGCAGGTCGAACTGGAACTCATCAAGAACCCGGAAGCGAAGCTTGCGCTCCGGGCGTCTCCGGCTCTTAGCTGGCTGACGGGCCATGACGACACTGTTGCCGCGCTGACAAACCTCAGGACCCTGGCTTGGGTAGTCAAAGCGGGCGCCGCTCTTGGCTCCAATGCAAGCAGCCTCGCGTCTCATACTGCCATTGCTGACAGCCTATGGAACTACTGGACGGGAGGCCGCCCCGATGTTCAAGCGCTCACGATGAGGCTCGCGGAGCGCGAAGCATCCTTCGAAAGAAGCTTCGCGCTTACAGCGCTAGATCCGGTTGATGCTGCGATATTCACGCAGCGGCCTGACCAACTACCGCTCCACCTAAACCAACGCACTAACCGCATCGAATTCGAGCATGACCTTGCGGCCGATTGGGCGCGCTTTCAGTTCCTCAAGCAGATTTGGACCAGCACTTCGCAATGGGCGACGTTCGCCGAGAACCCTCTCTGGACAAACGCGTTGCGGATGCTGGGCCAATTTCTCCTCCGACAGAAGACGGAGCGTGGGACGGCGTGGGACGCGGCATTCGAGACTGCCGAGGCGGCCGGACCAAGCATGGCAGGGAGCATCCTCCTCGATGCGCTTTGCCTGGACCCCGAGGCTGAACTGTTCCTGACCGAGCGCGGCGACTTGCTTTTGGCGAATGATGCCAAGCTCTTCACGAGGCTGCTCATCCGGTTCCACCACATCGGCACCGCGCCGACCAGCGGCATCTCGGGCGCGGCGTCGTCGCTCGGCTTGTACTTGGAGGCGCAATTTCGCTCGGTCATCATCGCACGCTGGCCTCCGGTCCTACGGTTCCTCATCGCGCAGCGGGAGAGGCTGAGTGGTCTGGTGTCGCCCGCCTTAGCCAAGGTCATCCAAACCTGGCTCACAGGGACACCCCGCGAGCTCAGAAACGGAACGCTGATGCCTTTTCGTCACGAGTTGGCCGAGATGGCCTTGACCATGGCGCGTGCGGTTCAGGTGGAGAAGGGTCACGGGGTCATGTACCTGGATCGTGAGCCGCTACTCTATACGGCTCCGCTAGCTGGAGCTGTGGACCTGCCCGACGAGGTCGGAGCTTGGGCATTAGAACTCGCTGGCCGGAGAAAGGTGGCCGACGGGGTTAGCGCACGGATCGCCGAGGTTCGTCGTCAACAAGCCGACCAGCATCGGGAGCGTCTTCGGACCGAACCAGAATACAAGGCGAAGCATGAGGCGCGGCGCCAGATCCCACCTTCGCTTGGGTCGATACGAGAAAGGTTGCCTCCATGGCCGCTGGGCGCGAGCTGTAAGGTGGACATGGATTTCCAGACTGCGTGCTTCAAGGAGAACGGCATCCAGCCACTTATGCGCGCGCGTCCGGAAGTGGCCGCTGAGGTGTTGCTTGCCCTCATTATCGAGGATCAACCAGAGAGAGAGTACGGTTCACGCTGGGATGAGGTCGAGTTGGGGATTGAATACGCGCAGGATAGCTACCCGACAGCGTTCTGGAAAAGCCCGTTCTTCCCATTCCTTCAGATTGCGCCGGCTGCAGCGCTCAAGGCGATCATCGCGCTCGTTAATTTCTGTACCGAGCGGTGGGTTGCGGAAATCATGCAAGGGCGTGAAGGACCTGCGCCTGGCTTGACGCTTCAGATGGCGGAGGGTCAAGAGAAGACCTTCGCCGGCTGGTGGCAAGTATTCGACTGGACCCAGACCAACTCGAACCACAACGGCAATCTGTTTTCTGCACTCGACGCACTCGAGCGGTGGCTTACGCTTCAAATCGATGCCAGCGTCGATGTTACGCCCTATGTCGAGCAGATACTCCGCGAAGGTGCATCGACGGCGCTCATCGGCCTGCTGGTCAACGTTGGAAAATACCGTCCGCCTCTCTTCTCGGGATTGCTAGCACCGCTGCTGACGGACCCGCACGTGTTCTATTGGGACGGCGGGCGTGTCAAGAACATCGACTACAAGTTCGTCGGATGGAGCTGGCTTCAGGCAGGCGAAGCGGTGTTCGAGTTTGCTCGTAGTTGGACGCTGGCAGCTCACCGACAGAAGGCGTTGCAGAACGTCGTTATTGACCTCCTGACCGCCGATACCGCGGTGGCAGCTCGACTTCAGACCCTGATTCCGAATTGGTCACTTCCCGAGGATCCAAAGGAGGCGTTGGAGTTCAAGCTGCTCTTCGCGGCGCTTAACCGCGACAACTACCGGCTCATCACTGACCCCGAGAAGGGCGCTGAAATTTTGGCTTTTGCATGTCCCGCCGATATCAGTCTTGAGGTCCAATCGTGGCAGGACGAGCACGCAAAGCCGCTGCAATACCTACTGCTGCCCGAACGCTGCGAGAAGTATCTCCAGGCGCAGCAAACTTTGGGCGACGACGACGCGGCCTACTTGCACAATCTGCTGATAGAGTGTGAGGCCGACGCGGCGGGAGATGAGAGCGCCAGGGCCAAGTACAGGCTCGCACTCGCGGCGACGCTGATTGTCTTGGCTGATAGCTGGCTGGCGAAGACACCTAAGGCAAAGGAGGACACCCTTTCTATCGTCCGAACATCCATTGGCGACGTTGCCTCCACGGCCGAAGAAATCCGCAGCAGTCGAATCGGGCATCTCCGCGATGAGCTGAGGTTTGCGGCGTACGCAGCGATGCATCTTTGGATGAAGAACGACGGCCAGGTCTCGGAATGGGAAACGTCGGTGCTTCGGCTTCTCACGAGCGGCGACTCCCGGGCCGCAGGCACGATTATAGGTATCGCCTACGCTTACCGCCAGCGGCTTGGCTCCGCGTGGTGGAGGCTCTTACAGGCCGGTGTGCTGTGGTCTGGACTGGTCCTATTGTCGCCACACCACGGCGACGGTGAGGATGCGGAACGGGTCTGGGTTAATTGGCTGGCTAGGCTAAGACGCATTCCCCTAAAGGCCGAAGCCGCGACAGCAGATGATCTAAAGATAGCGCGCGTCGCCGCCGGCTGCGAGCGTCTGGACTATAACCGGCGTATGCGTGCCTTCACGTCAGGCGACAAGCTGTGGCGGGGAAAACCGAAACGGGGAACCGGAATAGGTCTCGACGGGAGCTTTCTCGGACTGCTGTTCCATTGGCTCATCAATGGGATTGGAACAGGTGATTGGAACGTGGACACCAAGCTTGTCGGTAGGCTTTGGGCCTACGAGGTGGAACGCGCCAAGGAGCGTGCGAAGGAGGATAACGGCGAGTACAGCCCTCTAAGCCAGAACCTAGGATACGACCTTCTCCAGAAGCTCGCTGAACTCTCGCTCACCGCACCCGCATCCGAGGCGCAAGCGTTCTGGGAGCCGGTGCTAACGCACGGACCTGAGGCGCACTACGCACTCCAGCAATTCATCAGCAGCCTTTTTTTGCGCCTGTCGAAGGGAGGCGACCCGGCTGCATTCGAGCGTATTTGGCGGACGACGGTCGAATACGGACTTGCGGCCAACTGGGAGAAGCGACGACTCTGGTACTACGGCGAGCGACTGCTTGGCGATTTGCTCGGGTTCGGTAACGAGGATGCACTTCTGCGACTAGCGCCAGGAGCAGCCCTGCGGATGCGGGACGTCTACGAACGCTGGGCAGAGCTTCATTTGGGGCGCGACGAAGAGTGCGTTACGCGCCTTTGCTATTTCCTAACGAAAAATTTTGGTGCACCGCTACGCCTCGACGGGCTACGCTGGATTGCGGCCACGCTCAAGGCGTCAAATCCGTCTAGTCGCTGGCATCGCGGCGGCACAGGCGATGCCCTCATCGAGCTTGTCAACACATCACTGAATCAGAACGCGCAGGAATTGGCCAACGACAGCCGGTCGCGGCAAGCACTCGTGGAAATTTCCGCTGCGCTGGCAGCTAGAAACATTCCCACCGCACTGGCTCTTCAGGAGCGAATCAAGCTGTTGCGATGAATCAGCTCTGCGGGTGTCTGCTCTGAAGCTAGAAGAAGCCCTCAATGCTCAACTTGTCATCCGGCCGTTCAGGCCGAGCAGTGGACGGCCGCGGCTATTCACCTGTGCGGCGGTAATTCGGCCATTGCTCCCGGTGGCTCGAGGTGATCCTGGCGACCGGTTCGGATTCGTTACTGGTCATATATCAGAAACGCAGACCGAATGACAGCCTTCCATATCGGCGAATTCACACTCCCGACCCACTCCGGCCTCTTGAGTGCTCATCTGGCAAAAGTCAGGTTCCAGCATTGAGCTGCCATTGAATCGAGCATTTCCTTCGCGCTGATCGTGTCAGCAGGACTTGCGTAGGCCGGTCCCGCCGGCAGGTATTTAACTGAGCTGTACCATTGACGCTATGACCCTTCTGCCCTGCTAAAACCGACAGACTGCTAAGGGAGGAAATAGCCCTCCAGCCGTGCGAATACGGCATGTTCGGCGGGGTGGCGGTGTACGCTGATAACATCGACGAGTTTTTCGGCCTGCTTGATCATCTGCGGCAGACGGATGTCTTCATTGACCAGCAGCCAGATACGGCTGCGCTGTCCGTCGCCGACCGGCAGACACAGAATGCCTTCGACGTTATAGGCTCGCCGCGAGAAAAGGCCGACGACGTGGGACATCACGCCGGGGTGGTTGTTGACGTCGATTTCAAGCACAGCACGGGAAATCGCTTGTTGTTCATTGCGGTTGATGGCGTTCATGTCAGTGTCCGATCATTTCGTGGTTGGCGGCGCCCGGTGGCACCATCGGGAAGACCTTCTGCCCGGCGTCGATGCTGGCGTGAATTAGGCAGGGACCGGGGCGCGAGATCGCTTCCATCAGCGCGGCACCAGGATTGACCGCCTGATCAAGATCGACCGCCTCAATGCCGAAACCCTGCGCGATCTTGATGAAATCGGGCGAGACTTTGAATTGTGAGGCAAACAAGCGCTCACCGTAGAATAGCGTTTGCTGCTGGTGCACCAAGCCGAGTGTCGCGTTGTTCATGACGACAATTTTCAGATTGTCCCGCTCTGGAAGGCCCGTCGGGTGGGCGGAAAATCTTTCCATGCGTGGGACGGGAAAACAAGAAGCGGCTGAAAGCAAAACTTTCCGAGATTCGCAAGCTGATCGCGGGGAAGAAAGTGAGCCACTAAGATTCGCTGCTTTGACGAAATTCCAGTCGGCCAGCATTCGATCATGTCAGAATCCTTGAATCCTGAGCCTTCAGCGCAAGACCTCTGGCTTGCGCGCGGTGGCGGCGCTTGAACTTCCCGTCTGAGCCACATGGGCACAGGTCATTACGACCATGAAGGGCCTCTGTTCAATCTAAGCCGAGAAGGAAAGTCCAATTAGATTCCCCACTGACACCGTGAACCCCGAGCCTTGCCGGACGCCCGACATCCCATGCCGTCCTTCGAGCGCCTGAACCGACGTTACGGCCCCTGGGTCTCGCTGGCCCTGGGCGTCGCCGCCGTGGTCTACCTGCGCCGGGGCTTGGGATTCGCCCCGGTGGCCGTCGGCGTGCTGATGCTCGCCTGGATCGGAGCCGCGGCGCTTCGACGCCTAACGCCTGTCGTCGTCTCGACCGACCCCGCCGAGATATCGATCACCCCCGTCGCGCGCTGGCGTCGCCTGGCCTTGCCTGCCGCGGGCAGCCTAGTTGCCGGCCTGTGGCAGAACGTCCTGTTCTACCTGCTGCCCCTGTGGTGGGCGTCGGCGGTTCCGCGATCGTGGAACGTCGTTATCCCGGCCGTGCTGGCCGGGATGGCGCTCCTCTCCTGCTTCGAGCAACATTGGCGCGCCTGGGTGCTAGAGCAGCCGATCGTCCACGCCGCCTGGAGCGCCGTTGTGCTGTTCGCGACGCTGGTTCCGGCCGCCGCTGTCGTCGGCGCCCCGCTGCGGATTTGCCTGGCGGTCTCGGCCACCGTCGCCTCGCTGGTGGCCACCGTCGCGGTTGCGCCCCGAATCCGCTTGGGCCGCGCCGGCCGCGTGCTCACGGTCCTAGCCGTCACTGCCGCGGCGGCAGCCCTCGTCCCGTGGGCCGCGCCCGTGCTGCCGCCCGTTCCGGTCGTCCGCATGGCCTCGGGCACCGGCACCGCGGTGCACGATCGTGCCTTGGTCGGGGCCGCCGACGCCTTTCCCGCAGGCACCGCGCGGGTCTACGTCTGGTTCGCCGTAGCGGCACCCGCGCGTTACCGCCAAGCTATCCGCTTCGAATGGTACCGTGACGGCGAACCGGCCGGCCGTGTCCTCGAGACCTTCGTCGTCGGCGGCCGGCGCGAGGGTTTTCGGACCTGGTCCTCGCTCGCCGCCCCGGCCCCGGGACGCTGGCGGGTGGACCTGCGCACCGATTCGTCCCAACTCGTCGCACGCGAATCCTTTGTCGTGCAATGATCCTTGCCCCGGATCGGACGAAAAACCCGATCGACTCCTTGCGTCACGCGTCTCTGCATCGCAGGCTTGCGTTTAAGTACGAAGTGCAATGGGTGGTTTGTTAAAGAGTACCTCATTCGGGCCGCATTCAGCCAGATGAACGGCGCCGGCAAACACGGCAGGCGCACGGCCGCAGTCGGGTCGATCGCCAGGCAGCGCCCGCCTACGCCAGTTCGCACTCCAGGCTGAAGGCTGCAGCCGCATCCTGCGCCAGCGTCCGCGCCAAATAAGGCAGCGCGAGCTCGAGCGCCTGCGGCAGCAGCCACGGCGGATTGAGTACGAACATGCCGCTGCCGTGCAGGCCCAGGCCTCCAGCCGCCGGCTGCTTCACCGTCAGAGTGAGGTGCAGCCAGCCTTTTTCCTGCAGTTCCTTCAGCTGCTCCGGAAACTGGCGCGATTCGCGCCGCTGCACCTGCGGATACCACAGCGCATATACACCTGACTGGAAGCGTTTGAGCGCATCGCGCAAGGCCGCGAGCGCGCGCCGATAGTCGTTCTTGTCTTCATACGAAGGATCGATCAGCACCAGCGCGCGGCGCGAAGGCGGCGGCAGCACCGACTGCAGGCCGGCAAAACCGTCGCCCGCCTGTACCATCACGCGTGGCGCATCGCCGTGGAAATAGCGTCGCAGCGCTTCGCTCTCACTGCTGTGCAGCTCGAACAAGCGCAGCCGGTCCTGCTTCCTCAGCAGCTGCATTGCGAGTTGCGGCGAGCCAGGATAGCGGCGCAGTTCACCATCCGGATTGAGCGCGCGCACCTGCGCCAGATACTCGGCCACCGGCTGCGGCAGGTCCGCGCGCGCCCACACACGGGTGATGCCGCTTTCGTATTCGGCGTTCTTCGCCGCATAGCCCGCGTCGAGCGCGTAGGAAGCTGCACCGGCGTGGGTATCGATGAACCACAGCGCCTTGTCCTTCTGCGTGAGGTAGCGCAGCAGCTGCACCAGGACGGTGTGCTTGAGCACATCGGCATGATTGCCGGCGTGAAACGCGTGGCGATAGCTAAGCATTCAAGGTTCGCGAACGCGATCCCGGCTCCCGCCGTCAATACTTATCGTACTTGGTCGCCTTGCCGCGCACGGTGTCGGCGGGATATTTGGCGGCGTTGATCGCGACTTTCTCCGCGGCCGCCGCCATCAGGTCGATGCCGAGCTTGTCGGCGAGCAGAACCAGGTAGACCAGCACATCGGCGATCTCGTGTTTCACCGCCGCCAGCCGCTCCGGCGCTAGCGCGCGCGACTCTTCCGGCGTAAGCCAGTGAAACTCCTCCATGAGTTCGGCCGCCTCGATGGCGACGCCCATGGCGAGATTCTTAGGAGTATGAAACTGATCCCAGTCGCGCTCGCTGGCAAAGGCACGGATCAGCGCCGCCAGCTCGTCCAGGCTGCGTGGCGCGGGATCGGCCACTAGCCTTCCGTTGCCGCGCGCGCGCGCAGCACCGGCGCCAGCACCGCCGCGGATTCACGGACGAGCTTTTCCGTGGTCTCCCAGCCGATGCACGCATCGGTCACCGAGCAGCCGTAGATCAGCCTGGATTTGTCCTCCGGTATCGGCTGGTTGCCGGGCACAATATTGCTCTCCAGCATCATACCGACGATGGATCGGTTGCCTTCGATGATCTGGTGGACGCAGTCCTTGAACACCAGCGGCTGCAGTTCCGGCTTCCTCAGGGAATTCGCATGCGAGCAGTCGATCACCAGATTCGGGATCAAGCCGGCCCGCGTGAGTTCCTGCTCCGTCAGCGACACATTGGCCGTGTCGTAATTCGGGCTCTGGCCGCCGCGCAGCACGATATGCCCATAGCCGTTGCCGCGCGTGCGCACAATGGACTGCGTTCCATCTGCGGTGATGCCGAGGAAAGTGTGCGGGCCGCGCGCCGAGCGTAGCGCATTGATTGCGACGCCGATATTGCCGTCGGTGGCGTTTTTGAATCCTACCGGGGCGGAAAGACCGCTGGCCATTTCGCGATGCGTCTGCGATTCGCTGGTGCGCGCGCCGATCGCATACCAGGCGATCAAGTCGCCGAGGTACTGCGGCGCCGCCGGGTCCAGGGCCTCGGTGGCCGCGGGCACGCCGAGCGCAGCCAAATCGACCAGAAAGCGGCGCGCGCGTTCCATGCCCTCCTCGATGTGGAAGGAGTCGTCCATATGCGGGTCATTGATGAACCCCTTCCACCCGCTAAGCGTCCTGGGCTTCTCGAAATAGACGCGCATGACCAGGTAGAAGTTGTCCGCGACCTCGGCGGCAAGCTCGCGCAGGCGCCGCGCGTAGTCCAGGCCGGCGGCCGGATCGTGGATGGAACAGGGGCCGACGATAAGCAGCAAGCGCGGATCGCTGCGATCGAGCACGCGGCACAGGGTCGCACGCGCCGCGGCGACAAATTGCGCGCCGGCATCGTCCAGCGCAACGCGTTCGTGCAGTTCCCGCGGCGAAGGCATCGCCTCGAACGAGGCGATGTTGAGGTTTTCGGTGGAGGGGAAACTCATCGCCCTGCGATCTGCATGCGCGCCGCTGCCCGCTCGCTCTTTGTTACTGACGGGACCGCAAGGACGGCGAAGAGCGCATTCACTTGACACCCAGACTGGCGAGGGCGGCTGCGCGGCGTCCCGCTGCTGCTTTTTTCAATTCGGTGTAAAGGCTGGCGCCATGGCTGTCCATCGCGACCAGCAGCGGCCCGAAAGCCTTGATGCGAAAGCGCCAAAGGCTTTCCGGGTTGAGATCGTCCAGGTCCACGTCCTCGATACTCTCAATCCAGGTGGTTTCCAGGGCCGCCGCGCCGCCGACGATCGCCAGGTAGACGCCGCCCAGTTCGGCGAACGCCGCCAGCGAATCGGCAAGCATGCCGCCATTGCCGATGATCATGCGCACGCCGTACCCGCGCATCAGCGGCCGGGTGAAGCGCTCCATGCGCGCGCTGGTGGTGGTGCCTATGCACACCGGCGCATAGCCGGCAGGATGCGCGCTTGAGGGCTCGACTTTTTTCACATTCGGCGCGGTGTGAATCACCGCGTGGCCGGCGAGGTCGAAGCGCGTCTTGCGCCCGCGGTCGAACATGTGGATCTGGGTCGCGTCGCGTATGCCGTAGAGGCTGCCGTTGAGCGTGACCGTGTCATTCACCCGCAGCGCGCGGGTCGCGGCTTCGTCCACCGGCATGTGGAGATCATAATGTGCCATCAGGAGCCGCCCCCGAGCATGGCTTTTTTCAGATCCTCGTCGACCGGCTTGTCACCCAGCCAGATGCGCAACAGCGCGCGATAAAAGTCCTCGCCCGCTATCGGCTTGCCCTTCACCGCTGCGTTCACAGTCACGGCCGTACCCGATGCCGGCAGGAAATCGATCAGAATCACATCGCCCTCCTTGCCGTCGGTGAACAGCGCCAGCAATTCGGTGATGCGCGGCTTCATTGCCTCGACCTCGGCCGCGCTGTTATTGGCCTGGATGCCGCCGTCGAAGGCTTCGGTCAGTTGCTTTGCCGACAGCTCACGCAGCAGGGTCAGGGCCACGCGCTTCGCGCCTTTCTGCGCCAGCGCGTCGGCGGCGGCCGATTTTTTCTCGGCCATGTAGAGCGCGCCCACGTAGACCTTGAAAAAGACCCGGGTGCGAATGCCGGCGCCGTTCAGCACCAGCTCCTGCGCCCCCAGCGTGGCCTTGTCCGCCAGTTTCACGCCCGCCACCTCGAGCGCCGACACGGGCAGCGCACACAGCAGGAACATCAATGCCAGCCATCGTTTCATGTTATCCGCCCTTGTAGTTTCGACCAGAACTAGAATCCGTATTCGATGCCGGCGGGCGTGAAGGTCGCGCGCGCGCGCCGCGCCGAATGGCATTGCATGTTCACCGCCACCGGGTTCATGGTGATATGCGTGGCTGCGGTTTCGATATGCACTGCGAAGGCGGTCGCATCCCCGCCCAGGCCCTGCGGTCCGACGCCGAGCTGGTTCACCGCGGCCGACAGCGCGCCCTCGAGCGCCGCGCCCTCCGGGTCGGCGCAGCGCGAGCCCAGCGGCCGCGTCGCCGCCTGCTTTGCGAGGTGCACGCACAGGTCGGCGGTGCCGCCCACGCCTACGCCTACGATAGTGGGCGGGCAGCTCTTGCCGCCCGACTCGAGCACGCAATCGATCACAAAGGTCTTGATTGCATCCACGCCCTCGGCCGGGATCGCCATTTTCAGCCAGGAACTGTTCTCCGAGCCCGAGCCCTTTGGGATCATTTCGATGCTCAGTGATTCCTCGGCATCGCAAAAATCGATATTGATCACCGGCACGCCGCGGCCGCAGGAGGTATGTTCGTTCTTGCGCGTCACCGGGTGCACCACCGAGGAGCGCAGCGGGTGCTCGCGCGTCGCGCGCTCGCAGCCCGTGCGTATCGCCTGCTTCAGCGCATAGCCGTCCACGCTCACGCGGCGGCCGATGGCCACGTTGTAAATCGGGATGCCGGTGTCCTGGCACAGCAGATTGTCGCGTTCCTCTGCGATATCAATATTAAGCATCATGACGCCGAGTACGGCTTCGGCGGTGGCATTGGTTTCGCTGCGCGCGAGCGCGGCGATGCCGGACTTGATGTCAGGGGGCAGGATCTTGAGCGCGCGAATGTACAACTCCTTGGCCGCGTCTTCCACCTGCTGCAGATCGACTTTCATGGGCGAAATTCAATTCACCTGGATCTTGCGCTCGCGCACCACCTTGGCCCAGCGCGCGCTCTCTTCGCGTATAGCCTCGGCAAATTGCGCCGGCGTATTGCCTACCGGTACCATGCCCAGAACGTAGAAGCGGGCGCGTATTTCCGTGGTGTCGAGAATCTTCGCCGTATCGCGGTGGACTTTGTCGACGACCTCTTTCGGCGTAGCCGCCGGCGCCATCAGTCCGAACCAGCCGATGTTCTCGAAGCCTGGCAGGGTTTCGGCCGCGGCCGGGACATCGGGCAGCTGCGGCGAACGATGTTTGCCGGTGACGGCGAGCGCGCGCAGCTTGCCCTGGTTGATATGGCCCATGGCGCCGGGCATGTTGACTGTCGCCATGTTGATCTGATTCGCCACCAGGTCGGTCATCGCCGGGCCCTCGCCCTTGTAGGGAATGC
>CAKKSJ010000117.1 GCA_919902965.1 Burkholderiales bacterium | reverse complement strand
CTGGTGCTGCGCGACATGGTGCGCCAGTTCGCGCTGCCGGTGGAAATCATCCCGGCTGAGACGGTACGCGCGACCGACGGTCTGGCGCTGTCCTCACGCAACGGCTATCTGTCGGCAGCCGAGCGCAGCGAGGCGCCGCGCCTGTACACGATGCTCAGGGACGCGCGCGACCAAATCGTCGGGGGCGAGCGCAACTTCCAGCGCATCGAACTCGAAGCCATGGCGCTGCTGTCCCGCAACGGCTGGAAACCGCAATACGTTACCGTGCGTTGCCGCGCGGACCTGCGCGCACCGGCGCCGCATGCGCGCGAGCTGGTGGTGCTCGCCGCGGCCTATCTCGGCAAGACACGGCTCATCGACAATATCGAAGTGGCGCTGTAGCAAGGCCGCATGCACTCCGATTACTCCCGGAAAGGAACAAACATGATCCAGCGAATCGCGTGCAATGCCGTGCTCGCCAGCGCAATCCTGGTGTTGGGCGGCTGTGGCGGCGTCAGCCTGTGGCCCTTCGAGGGCGACAAGCAGCAGAATGTGTCACGTACCCCTCCCGGGGCGAGCGCCTATGTGTGCGAAGGCGGCAAGCGCCTGTACGTGCGCTATCTGGACGGCGGCGCCGCGGCCTGGGTGATCCTGCCGGGGCGGGAATTCCGCCTCAACAAAACTGCCGCCGCTGCGGGCAGCCGCTACGGCAACGGCAGCACCACCCTGGATATCCAGGACGGCGTGGCGACGCTCGCGGACGGCGCCACGGTAACGCACAGCGGCTGCAAACAATCCGCCAGCTGAATCGAGGCGGAAGCGGACGCGGGAACGCGCGTTCGCGCGGCATTTAGACCTGGAGAGAGTCGGTACAGCCGGGCTCTGGGCTGCACCAACGGCGCGCAGCCGGAGGGCTAGCTGGGATAAGGCTCTAAAGTGATCTGATCGACCGGGCAACCCATTGCCTTGGCAATGGCGTCCAGGCTGCCGTCATCGACCGCCACCGGCTGGAATTCCTCGGCCCCACCCTTGCTGTCGATGAAGGATTTGGCCGCGCCCTCGGTCGTCCAGACGACAACCGGATCGGGCTCAACGCCGGCAACTTGAACGCAAATCGGGAAACCGTCGGCCTTGTAGACGATCGCATACATGAGCAGCCTCCAAATGCAGCGGGGCCGTCGACCCCATCCAAAGCATACCGAAAATCCTGTCTGGTGCAGGACTCCAGACATAACTTTAACCCAATTTTGCTGCCGCTGCGCAAGCCCTGCGTCGCGCCCCGGGGCAGAACCTGCAGCGTACTCGGGCCGCTGTCGCTTGACTTTGGTCAAGCGCAAGACGATTTCCAAGCTCAGACTGGATTCGATGGAAACCGACCGGCCAGGATCTCTGCAATATGAAAATCAGCTTTCTCGGCGGCGCGGGTGAGGTGACCGGCTCGTGCACCCTGGTGGACACCGGGGATGCACGCTTCCTGGTGGACTGCGGCATGTTCCAAGGGGGACACGATGCCTGGGAAAAAAACCTGGCGGCGCTTGCGTTCGATTTGCGCCGCCTGGATTTTGTCCTGCTCACCCACGCGCACATCGACCACTCCGGCCTGCTGCCGCGCCTTTCCGCCCTGGGTTACCAGGGACCGATCCACACAAGCGCAGCCACGGCCGAGCTGCTTGAGGTCATGCTCGCCGACAGTGCGCATTTGCAGGAGAAGGAAGCCGAGTGGCGTTCACGCCATCGCGACACCCGCCGCCGCCGCGCGATGACCGCGCTGTACACGGTGAACCAGGCGCACGCCTGCCTGGAACAGTTGCGCACGGTCGCCTACGAGACCGAATTTCGCCCGCACCCTCGCGTCAGCTGCCGTTTCCACGATGCCGGCCACATTCTCGGCTCGGCCATTGTCGATATCCGCGCGCGCACCTCCGCAGGCACGCGGCGCCTGGTATTTTCAGGTGACCTGGGCCAGGCAGCAAACGGTTTGCTGCCGTCGCCGCGTCCCATTGACGCTGCCGACTTGCTGCTGATTGAATCGACCTACGGCAACCGGCTGCACAAGACGCCCGAGCAAACGCGGGCAGAATTGATCGCAGCCGTATCCGGCACGCTGGCCAAAGGCAATGTCATCATCCCCGCCTTCGCCGTCGGCCGTACCCAGGCCGTGCTCTATGCCCTGGCAGAACTGGCGCGCTCTGCCAGCCTTCCGCCTTTGCGCGTTTTTATCGATTCTCCCATGGCCGAAAAGGCCACGCTGATCACGCGCCGGCACCTGGAACTCCTCGCCCCGGGTGTGCGCGAACTCGACCGCTGGATGCGCAGCAATCCGGCCGAATTTCAACTGCGCTATACCCATGAAGTCGCGGAATCGATGGCCCTCAATCAGATCAGGGCCGGCGCCATCATTATCTCGGCGAGCGGCATGTGCGATGCCGGCCGTGTAAAGCACCATTTGCGCTGGAACCTGCCGCGCAGCGCCAGCGCCGTGCTGATCACGGGGTTCCAGGCCGAGGGAACCTTAGGACGCCGGCTGGTCGACGGTGCACGCAGCGTGCGCATATTCAACGACGTGGTTCCGGTGCGCGCGCAGCTACACACCATAGGCGGGCTCTCGGCGCACGCGGACCGCGATGGTCTGCTCGCCTGGCTGCGCGGTTTCGCGCATGCGCCCGCGCGTACTTTTGTGGTCCACGGCGAGCGCGAAACTGCGGCGGGCTTCGCCGAGTTGGTGAAAAAGCAGCTCGGCTGGACCGGCGTCGAGGCAGCGCAGCGCGGCGGCGTTCACGCGATCAGCTGAGTTTCAGACTTTGCTGCGCGCCCAGCGGATCAAGGCGGGACCGTCCATGGCGCCTGATTGGCGCGCGAGTTCCTTGCCTCTTTGAAACAGAACCAGGGTGGGAATACTGCGAATGCCGTAACGCGATGCGATGGCCTGCTCGGCTTCGGTATTGAGCCTGGCAAGGCGCATCCCCGGTTCCATCTCCGCCGCCGCCTTCTCGAAATGCGGCGCCATGGCACGGCAGGGCGCGCACCAGGGGGCCAAGAAATCCACCAGCAGCGGGATATCGCTCGCGCTTACGTGACGATCGAAGCTTGCACCGTCCAGTTCCAGCGGATTCGCGCTAAACAGCGCCTTCTTGCATTTGCCGCAAACACCGCCGTCGGCCAGCCGCCCGGGCGGCACACGGTTGATAACGTGGCAATGCGGGCAGACCACCTGCAGGGCTGCGCGCATGGCTAAACCCTGTGTTCGCGCAGTGCGGCCGGATCCAGGATGTGAATGTTGCGGCCTTCAACACGGATCAGCCGGGCTTGTGCAAGCTCATGCAGGATGCGCGACAGATGCTCGCGCGTAATGTTGAGCCGGGATGCGAGCACACTCTTGGCCGCCGACAGGCTTACATGGGCGTGCTGCCCCGGCGTCGCGCTTTCCATGTTCGCCAGCAGATAGCCGGTGACGCGCTCGGTGGCGTTTTTCAGGGTATATGCCTCGATATCGGCGACCAGCCGGTACAGGCGCAGCGACAATTCGTTGAGCATGCGGCGTGCGAAGCGCGGATTGCGTTTGATCGCCTCGAGGATCGCGTTCTTGCGCACATGCAGCAGCAGCGAATCGGTCAGCGCCTCGGCATAGAGCACATGGGGTTTGCCCATGAACATGATCGACTCGCCAAAGCTCTGTCCCGGGCCGAGGACATCCAACACCTTTTCCGCGCCCGCCGGCGCGCGCAGCGCGCGTTTCACCCGGCCGAGCACGATCACGTGAATGCCGTCGCAGAGATCGCCGCAGCGGAACAGTTCCTTGCCCGCGGGAACGCGCCGTTCGCTTGTGGCGGCAGCGATCGCCGCAAGCTCGCACAGTTCGAGATCGCTGAACAGCGACAGGTTGCGCAGATAATCCAGAGTGCCGAAGGAGTCCCGGTGCGCGCCCATCGCGTCCCCTAATCCGCGTTCAGCGGTTCCCGCCGGTAACAGGGATCACCGGTCAACACGGCTCCGCTGGGTGCAGGCACAAACAGGCGGCGCGACACGAAGGCGTTCCTTCAGAACGGCATTGCGACGTACAACGATCCCTGTAGATTACCTCATTGGCCCGCCACAGGCCAGTCGCAATTGCGGCGCAATGCTGCGCTCAAGCTTTGACTCCGGCCAGTCGGTTGATTTTCGCCGGGTCTACCTTCAAGCGCGCCGCAGCAGCGAGTATCTGGTTCCAGCTGTTCGCGTCCACCGGTATGCCTTCGGCGAGACGTCGCGCGCGCCATTCGCGCTCCGGTCCGCCCGCCAGGCGCACCTGGTCGAAACCCGCACGCGGCGGCGACGCGCTCACCCAGTCCAGAAAGGCGCGGGTCTCGCGCTCGAACGTGGCCACATCTGCGATGGCTTTCGGATCGAGGATGATGCTGAGCATGCCGTTCAGCACCCGCTTTTCGCCCGTAGCCGGGCCGCTGACGGCGAGCCCGGCGGCAAGTGCGCCGCCCAGCAGTTCGCAGGCGACCGCCATGCCGTAGCCCTTGTGCTCGCCGAAAGCGAGAATCGCACCCAGCGGTTCGACCACCGCGTAGGCCGGATCCTCGCTATCCCTGCCCTGATCGTCGATGATGCGCCCGGGTGGCAGCTTTTCGCCTTTGTTGTGCGCAACCCGCGCCTTGCCCTGCGCGATCACGCTGGTGGCGAAATCGAGCAAAATCGGTTCGCGTCCCGCCACCGGAATGCCGACGGTGAACGGGTTGGTGCCAAAGCGTGCGTCGCTGCCGCCGAAGGGCGCGACGATAGGGCGCGAGATGACGTTGACGAAATGGATCGAAATAAAGCCCTCGGCGACCGCCATCTCGGCCCAGGCACCGATGCGGCACAGGTGGTGGGCGTTTCCCAGAGCCATGATGCAGCTGCCGAATTTTTTGGCACGCTCTATTCCCAGGGTCATCGCTTCATGGCCGACCACCTGGCCGAAACCCGCCTGACCATCGATGCGCAGCAGCGCGCCGCCGTCCATGAGCGCCTTTATGTGCGCATTTGCCCTCAGCCCGCCCTCGACCCAGGCTTCGGAATAGCGCGGCAGCATGCCGATGCCATGCGAATCGTGGCCGGTGAGATTCGCCTGGATCAGATTGTCGCTCACCAGTCCGACTTCGCGCTCATCGGATCCGAAACCGCGCACCAGTTCGCGTATCGCCGCGCCCAGCGGCTCGGCGCGAATGATATGTATGTCAGCCATGCGTTCCCCGTATTTATTTAACAGAAATGCGCCTGTCGGCGCCGCGGCATTATCCCACGGCGCCCGCTCGATGCTGGCTCACCCGGCGCAGTTCGGTTTGTTTTTGCTCCGCGTCCACGCGCGCCCGGCGCGCCAGCGCCTCCAGCTGCTGCTTCGCCGGAAGGTACTGTTTCGGCCAGGACACGCCTTCGATGGCGTAGCCCATTGCCGTGTATTCGGCGGCGGCGCGCAGGGTGAAGCTGGGATCGGCCAGGTGCGGCCGCGCCAGCGCGCACAAATCGGCACGTCCGGAGGCGATGATGGTGTTCACCTGGTCGGCGCTGGTAATCGCGCCCACGGCCATGGTGGCGATGCCGGCCTCGTTGCGGATCTGCTCCGAAAATACGGTCTGGTACATGCGGCCGTAGACCGGCTTGGACTGCGGATCGGTCTGGCCGGTGGATACATCGATCAGATCGCAGCCCTGCGCCTTGAAGCTCGCGGCGATCTGCACCGCGTCCGCCGCGCTCAAACCGCCCGCAATCCAGTCGGTGGCGGAAATGCGCACCGCTATCGGCCGCTCCGCCGGCCAGGCGGCGCGCACAGCCTCGAACACCTCGAGCGGATAGCGCAGGCGATTGGCGAGCGGGCCGCCATATGCGTCGCTGCGCCGGTTGGTGACCGGCGAGATAAAGCCCGCCAGCAGATAACCGTGCGCCATATGCAGCTCGAGCATGTCGAAACCGCAGGCGCTGCCCATGCGCGCCGCAGCCACG
Source organism: Burkholderiales bacterium (assembly GCA_919902965.1). Classification (GTDB taxonomy): domain Bacteria; phylum Pseudomonadota; class Gammaproteobacteria; order Burkholderiales; family SG8-39; genus 2-12-FULL-64-23. Next base: position 2,372 of record CAKKSJ010000117.1, on the reverse strand, counting down.
AACTGATCGCGCACCCGCTCCATGTCGTCCCGGCTCATTTCACGCGGCCGCTGGCTGTCCGGGTAGTAAGGCAGCGGCGAGGCCGCAAGAATGGGCCAATTGTCCCGTTGCAGCGGATGGTCCATGTCTTCCCACATCAGCTGTGTCGAGCCCTTGCGGCCTGCATGGCCGAGCTGCAGGCACAGCTTGGCCAGGCTGTGGCGGTGCGCAAAGTCTACGATGCGCGTCCACCACTGCTGGTGTTCGGGCGCGTACAACCCGGCGCAGCCCGGGGTGATGCGCGCCTCGGGCGCGACACAGGTCATTTCCGTGTACACCAGTCCCGCGCCGCCGAGGGCACGCGCGCCATAGTGCACCAGGTGCCAGTCATTGGGCGTGCCCTCGAGCGCGGCGTACTGGCACATGGGTGAGACCACCACGCGGTTGGACAGGTGCATGCCGCGCAGCGTGAACGGCGCGAACATCGGCGGCGGCGCTGCGAAATCCGGCGCCAGCGCGAGATTCTCGGATCGCGCGACCTCGCCGGCCCACCAGCGGTCGACCGCCGCGATGAACCCCGGGTCGCGCAGGCGCAAGTTGTCGTAGGTGATCTGCTTGGAGCGGCTCATCAGCGCAAAGTTGAACTGCACCGGGTGCATATGCCAGAAGCGGCGTGCATTTTCGAAGAACACCAGGCTGACATTGGCCGAGTGCTGGATGCGTTCCGCTTCTTCGCGCCGGGCGGCCTCATAGGCCGGCAAGGCGGCGCGCGGGTCGTCGGCGTGCTGCAACAAGGCTGCATGCAGCGCGATCGCGTCCTCCAGCGCCAGCTTGGTGCCCGAGCCGATGGTGAAATGCGCAGTATGCGCCGCGTCGCCCAGGAGCACAACATTGTCGCGATGCCAGGTAGCACAGGAGATGGTGGGGAAATTGCGCCAGTGCGAGCGGTTGGTGAGCACCTTGCCCGCGCGCCCGTCGGATGCGCGCAGTTCCTCGGCGAACAGTTGCTCTACATACGCCGCGGTCGCCTGCTCGTCGTCTACGGCCAGGCCTGATTTTCGGAACGCTTCGTCCGTGGTTTCCACCACCAGGGTGCATTCGCCCTCGGCGTACATATAGGCGTGCAGATTCCAGATGCCGCATTCGTTTTCGCGAAAGCTGTAGGTGAAACCGGGCAACCGCCGGTGCGCGCCCAGCCAGACGAATTTATTGCTGCGCAAATCGACTTGCGGGCGGAAATGCTCAGTCAGACCTTCGCGCACCTGGCTGTTGATGCCGTCCGCCGCCACGATCAGGTCGGCATCGCGATGCGAGGCCAGCCCCGGATCCTCGGTCTGATAGGCAATATTCACGCCCAGCGCGGCGGCGCGGCGCTGCAGTATCTGCAGCAGCGTCAAACGCTTGATGCCGGAGAATCCGTGGCCCGAGGACTTCAGCACCTGGCCGCGGTAGTGGGTATAGATATCGTCCCAGTAGGCGAAACTTGCGGCGATGTCGAGATAGGACGGCGCGTCGGCCGCGCGCAGGTTGTCGAGCGTTTCGTCTGAAAGCACGATGCCGAAACCGAAAGTGTCCTCGGCGCGGTTGCGCTCGCTTACCGACACCTCGGCCTGCGGAAAGCTCTTTTTCGCCAGCACCGAAAAATACAGCCCGGCCGGACCGCCGCCAATGATATCGATTTTTATCGCCTGTCTCCTGCGCAGCGCCTCGGATATATAAGGCCCGCCGCTTGAACGATTCGGGAAATCGCGGTCTTTATGACAATTGTCAATATCGGCTTTGCTCGGGGGGCGATAATCTAAAAACGTTCAAAGTCATTTGTCTCCTCCTCCCCTTTGAACGACTTGGCCCAGCACATCTATGTACTGGGCCTTTTTCTTTCATGAGCGGAAATTGGCCGCAGATCCTGGTGCGGGAGGGGGAATCGAAAATCCAGTGTAACGTGGCTGCTGTAGCCGATCTTCATAATTTGGATTCTGCGGATACCCCAAAATCTACCCGCTCCGCATACACGCCACCTTCTGCAAACTCGTTTGTGCATGACGACAGCAGCATCTTACCCTTGGCACCGCCACGGCGCATAGACACCTTGGCGTTACAGCTTGGCGAGGTCAGCACTACGCGCGGCAGCGTCGCACCGCCCGCCCGCAGCGCCAGCGAGGACGGACGGGGCGGCGCAGCCGCCCTAGACTTGACAAGAGGACATATCTCGACAGGAGACAGGGACGACGATGGACGACTTCAGCGTTCCGACACCACTAACAGGGGGGTCAGGTCACCCCGCCCATTGATCGTCCAGGGATGTCCGAACCTCGTGCGGATTGACTGGATAAGCGGTGTGTCTCCACCGATCTGAATCGAGCCAACCGCTAGTAACACTACGCGGTTCAGTC
>CAKKSJ010000116.1 GCA_919902965.1 Burkholderiales bacterium | reverse complement strand
CCGTGTTTTTGGTACGGATGCGCTTTTCATCCGTACCAAAAACACGGTTGGCGCGTAGCGCGCAATGTCTACTGAGGTCATGCGACCTTGGTGAGACGCCGCATATAGTACCGCCCTACAGCCTTCCGATCGGATAGTACTCCAGGCCGTTCTGCCTGACCTCGGCCGGATCGTACAGATTGCGTCCGTCGAAAATCGCCGGCGTGCGCAAGACCTGCTTGATTTTCTGGAAATCCGGGCTGCGGAATTCCTTCCATTCGGTGACGATCGCAAGCGCGTCGGCGCCTTCCAGCGCCGCCATCGGCGAGTCGGCAAAGCGGACCCGGCTCTCGGCCTTGTAGATCTGCCGCGCTTCGGGCATCGCGACCGGATCGTAGGCGGTGACACTCGCGCCGCGCGCGAGCAACTCCGCCAGCAGCACGCGGCTGGGCGCCTCGCGCAGATCATCGGTATTGGGCTTGAACGCGAGCCCCCAGAGCGCGAAATTAAGTCCTTTCAGATCGGGACCAAAGCGCTTCAGGATCTTGCCCCCCAGCACCTGTTTCTGTGCGGCGTTGGCCTGTTCGACGGCATCGAGTATGAGCAGCTTCATATCCGCCTCGCCTGCGGTGCGCATCAGCGCCTGCACATCCTTGGGAAAGCAGGAACCGCCGTAGCCCGCGCCGGGATACAGGAAATGGTAGCCGATGCGCGGATCAGCGCCGATGCCGCGGCGCACGCACTCGATGTCCGCGCCCAGGCGCTCGGCAAGATTGGCGAGTTCGTTCATGAAGGAGATGCGCGTCGCCAGCATGGCATTCGCGGCGTACTTCGTCAGTTCGGCCGAACGCACGTCCATGGTGATTACGCGTTCGTGGCTGCGCTGGAACGGCCCGTAGAGATTGCGCATAATGGCAGTGGCGCGTTCGTCGTCGCTGCCGATCACGATCCGGTCCGGACGCATGAAATCCTCGAGCGCTGCGCCTTCCTTGAGAAATTCCGGGTTCGACACCACGCTGTAATCAATGTCGGCGCCGCGCTGCGTCAACTCCTCCGCAATGGCTGCGCGCACTTTGTCCGCGGTACCCACAGGCACGGTGGATTTGTCCACCACCACGCGGTAGCCGCGCATATGGCGGCCGATATTGCGTGCCGCAGCAAGCACATGCTGCAGATCGGCCGATCCGTCCTCGGCGGGCGGCGTGCCTACAGCGATGAACTGCACCGTGCCGAATGCAACCGCCTGCTCGATGTCGGTGGTGAAAGCCAGGCGTCCGGCCTTGTGGTTGCGATTCACCATGTCCTGCAGCCCCGGTTCGTAGATCGGGATGCCGCCCTCGTTGAGAATCCTGATTTTGCCCGCGTCCAGGTCCAGACAAAGCACCTCGTTGCCGACGTCTGCAAGGCAGGCGCCGCTGACCAGCCCCACGTACCCAGTACCGACCACTGTGATTTTCAATTTACACTCCGAAAAACATATGAACTATTTCAAAAAACTCCAATTCTGTCATTCCGAGCCCCCCAAGGGGACTTTCCCGGCTAGCGGGATCGATACCTTCGGGGCGCAGCGCGAGGAATCCGCTATCGCCAACGCTAAGGACCAAGAAGCAGATACCTCGGCCGGCAGCCTCGGACAGTCGTTGGAGATCTCGATCATTCTCACCCCCTCATGGCGCCTGTTCGAATTCCTCGCCGCGCCGCGGTGGATAGGTTTCCCAGCCACCGCAGGCGGGACAGTGCCAGTAGAACTGGCGCGCCTTGAAACCGCAGTTCTCACAACGATAACGCGCGACGCGTTGCGTGTGGCTGTGCACCAGGTTTTTGACCAGCTGCACATCGCTGCGGCGTTCCGGTCGGACCACGAGCAATTCCGCGTCGAGCAGCCGGTCCAGGCCGAGCAGCGTCTGATTGCGACGCAGCTCGTCGCGCACCAGCTTGTGCGCCGCTTCCGGCCCTTGCGCTTCCAGCGTCGACTGGAACACCACGTCGAGCAGGTCCAGCGATGGCGAGGCGGCTAGGAAACCGCGCAGCAGCGTCAGCCCTTCATCCTGCTTGCCCAGCGCGCGGTAGCTATCGAGCAGCCGTTGCGCAACCAGGGCGAGGTAGGCGGGATTCTGCGGCTGAATCCGCTTCCAGGCCTCGATCGCGGCGGCGTGATCCCCCGCCGCTGCGCGCAGGTCTCCGATCAGCACGTTGGCGCGCGCGCACTTGCGGTTGGTTTTGAGTGCGTTCTCGAGATGCGCCAATGCCGCGTCGGTACGCGAGTGCGTCATCTCGATCAGCGCGAGTTCGCAGTAGTAGTTGGCAATTTCCTTGCTCCAGGATTGCCCCTGGTCGGCACCAAGCTCGCTGGCCACGCCTATGGTCTTCACCCAGTCCTTTTCCTGCTGGTAGACGTCGAGCAGCGCTTCCAGCGCGGTGCCACGGTGCGGGGTGTCGCGCAGTTTCAAGAAGACCTCCTCGGCGCGATCCAGCAATCCGGCCTTGCGATAGTCCTGCCCCAGTTCGAACAGGGCGGCGAGGCGCTGCTCCTGTCCCAGGTCGCCGCGCTCGAGCAGATTCTGGTGCATGCGGATGGCGCGCTCGGTTTCGCCGCGGCGGCGAAACAGGCTGCCCAGCGCGAAATGCAGTTCGATGGTCTCCGGATCGACCTTGACCACCTCGATAAAGGCTTCGATCGCCTTGTCCGGTTGCTCATTGAGCAGGAAATTGAGCCCCTTGAAATAGGAGCGTGGCAGGGAGCGGGATTCCGATACCAGGTGCTTGATGTCGATGCGCGCCGCCAGCCAGCCAAGCACGAAGAACAAGGGAAACGCGAGCAACCACCAGAATTCGAATTCCATGCCGGTGAGCTAGATATCAGGCCGCGCTTCGATACCGCCGTCTGCGCCCGGGGTGACGGCTGCATTCTCGCTCGGACGGCTGCCGAGCTCGCGCCGTATCCGCGCGAGCTCGCGCCGCTGCCTGAACACCGTCGCCAGCGTCGCGAGCACGCCCACCACGGCGCCAGCGGCAAAAAACACCAGCAGCACCAGTATCAGTGGCGCCTGCCACATCTGGTCGAAATAAAGGCGCAGGCTGACCGGTTCAGTGTTCTTCAGCGCAAGCAGAAACAACGCCAGAAACAGGATGATGCGCAAGATCCAGGCTATAACGCGCATGGCCCGATCGCTTTAGAAAAATCAGCGGCATCAAAACGACACCGCTTGTTCCCGTTAGCTGCAGGCGCGCTAGTTCGAGTCCACGCGCTCACGCAGTTCCTTGCCGGCCTTGAAATGCGGCACGAACTTCTCCGGCACCTGGACTTTGTCTCCCGACTTCGGATTCCTGCCCGTGCGCGGCGGGCGATAATTCAGCCCGAAACTGCCGAAACCGCGGATCTCGATGCGCTGGCCCTGCACCAGACTCAAAGTCATGGCATCGAGTATGGTCTTGACCGCGAATTCGGCATCCTTGGCAACCAGCTGCGGATAGCGACCCGCCAACCTGGCAATCAATTCGGACTTGGTCATCTGCCTGCCCCTATTATTGCTGCGAGTTCTTGTTGTCCAGTTTCGCCTTCAACAGCGCGCCTAGGCTGGTGCTGCCGGAACTGGCCGCGCTTTCGCTTTGCAGCTTCTGCATGGCGCCATGCTCTTCGGCCATATCCTTGGCCTTGATGGAGAGGTTGATCGAGCGGTTCTTGCGGTCGATATTGATGATCATCGCCGTCACTGCGTCGCCTTCCTTCAGGTGGTGCTGCAAGTCCTCGATACGCTCGCGCGAAATTTCGGATACGCGCAGGTAGCCTTCGACGTCGCCTTCGAGCGCGATCACCGCGCCCTTGGCGTCGACCGACTTCACCGCACCCTGCACCACGCTGTTCTTGTCGTGTGTGGCGATGTAGTTGGTGAAGGGATCGCCATCCATCTGCTTGATGCCGAGCGAGATGCGCTCGCGCTCGGTGTCGATCGCCAGAACCACCGCCTCGACCTCATCGCCTTTCTTGTAGTTGCGCACCGCTTCTTCGCCGGTGGCGCTCCACGACAGGTCGGACAGGTGCACCAGGCCGTCGATGCCGCCCGGCAGGCCGATGAACACGCCGAAGTCGGTGATCGACTTGATCTGGCC
>CAKKSJ010000115.1 GCA_919902965.1 Burkholderiales bacterium | reverse complement strand
GCTTCGCGGCGCAGCGCGCAAGGTCTTTCTTGACCTGCGACGCGATGCACTTCAATTCAGGGGTATGGACTGCAAGCGCGTGTCGCGCTCTTCCTTGCTTAGCTTGGCTAATTCCTTCACCGCGGCGTAGAAGCGCGGCAGATCGCCGGTTTCACGCGCCAGCAGCGCGGTAAATGCCGGCACCAATTCGGTATAAAGCGCCACCGAAGCGAGCGTGGCGTTGTTGGGCTTGCCTGCGAACCAGCGATCGTAGCCGGTGAACCCTCCCCATGAGGCTTTCAGCTGCTGGTACTCGGCTTCCAGTTCGGCGAAGCGCCGCGCCTTGCCCGGACGCTTTTGCTCCGGCGGAAGTTCCTGCCGGTAATAATCATCAAGGATCGCGCGGTACTTGAGCAGCAGGGCGACGAACTGCTGCCGCATTCCCTGCAAGCGCGCGTAAGCGGCGCGCTGGCTCTGGTTTTCGTCCTGCGTGAGCCAGCGCGCCACGCCCGCCTGTTCCACGGTCGCGGCAAAGGATTCGTTGAAGCGCGTGTCATTCTTTACGTAGAGCAATTGGTGCGCGAGTTCGTGGAACATGAGCCGCGCAAGCTCCGCATCGGGATAGTGGATGAAGGTGCTGAGCACCGGGTCGTCGAACCAGCCCAGAGTCGAGTACGCCGGCACGCCGCCGATGTAGACATCGTAGCCGCGCTCGCGCAGCCTTGCGGCCTCGGCCTTGGCGCCGTCTTCCGCGAAGTAGCCGCGATAGCTGACACAGCCAGCAACCGGAAAACAGGATGTGACCGGCGCCACCGAGAACTCCGCTGCGGCGAACACGTTCCACAATACATAGCGCCGCCCCAGATCGGCGTAACTCTTGTAGCTGCCGTTATCGGGCAGCGCGAGTTCACGGCTGGCAAACTCGCGGATGCGCAGTACCGCGCGCAGTTTCGTCTTGAGCGCGTCTGGAACGGCATCGCGCGCGAGTTCCTCGTTGATGGGCGTGGCGCGGCGGATCAATTCCAAATGCCCGCTCACCGCCTGGGCGTAGTAGCGCAGCGTGGCGCAGCCACCGAGCAGAGGCAGGAGCACGGCGAGCAGCAGCAGGCGCATCATTTCGCCTCGCGCGCGGCAGGGCCGCGGCCGTCGCGGCCGTGCGCGCCGCGGTGCTGGTGATCGAACGCGCCGCGATCCCCCTGGTCGAACGCGCCGCGTTCGAGGAAATCCGCGACCGCGCGCGCTGCATGCGCCGAGACCAGCATGCCGCTGTGGCTGAGCGGTAGCACTATGCGCGCGCGCATGCCCGCCACCTCGGTCTCCTCCAGGCGCACCACGCCATCGTTGGTGCCCGGCAGATGCATCAGCATGCGTCCCAGGCCCCAGGGACGGCTGCCGGCGATCACGCCCAGTTCGCAGCGCGGCCGGAACACTTCGGGCAGGCTGCGCCAGATGTCGCCGCTCGCGCCGAGCAGGCGTTTGCCCGCGGCGAACTTGTCCATGCGCCGGCTCGACATGCACGCGCGCACCGGCGTGCCCATCAGCACCACGCGGCCGATGCGCTCTTCGCCGTGATTGCGCAGATAGCGCAAAATCACCAGGCCACCCAGGCTGTGACCGACCAGATGGATCGCCGGTCCTCGCACCAGGCGGATGCATGCGGCGAGCCGCCGCGCATGCTCATCCAGGCTCTGCAGCATGGAAGCATAAGTGAAAGTTTGCGGCGCGTAGCCCAGGCGCGAAAGGCGCAGGCGCAGGCCCTGCATGACCCAGCCGCCGGTCCACAGACCGTGCACCAGGATCACCGCTGGGGGTGACACTTCATTCGTAGCTGGATTCATGTCCGATGCGCACTCGAGAGCAGGCGCAGCCCCGCCAAGGCGGGCAGCAGGCAAAAAATGAAATACGCCTTGCCATAACTGCCGACAAGCCCGGCGACAGCACCGAACAGAGGCGGCGCCGCCAGTGCACCGATGAAAGTGAGAAACTGCGTGCCCCCGGTGATCGCGCCTACCCGGCCGGGCGGCGCGCGCCGCGCCACCTCCGCGAGATAGACGCCGTTCCAGCCCACCGCGGACGCGCCGAACAGCGCGCTCAGGGCGATGACCGCCGGCAGCGGCCAATTCGCGCTGAACGCGGCGACACCCATGCCGGAGAGCGCCATCAGCAAACCCAGCAGACCGAGCATGCTGCGCGGTGACAGCCAGCGGTCGGCCACTGCGCCCCAGGTGATGCGGCCGACGACGCCGGCCAGATGCGCCGAGGAATAGATCAGACCCGCGGCAACCAGGCCGTAGCCCAGCTCCAGGTTCAGATAGGTAACGAAATAGGCGATCAGCGCGAGTTGCGCCGAGCCGAAAATCATCGAAACGATCGCGAGCTCCAGCACCGGCGGATTGGCGAATACCAGGCGCAGCGGCGCGAAAAAATCCGCCATAGAGCCGCTTCCGGCGCCGCGTCGCGCCGCAGCGTCGGTGGCACGCGCCGGCTGAATCGCGAGCGCCACCGAAAGGCATAGCAGCGCTACCGCCACTGCGCCCCAGCGCCAGCCGAATGCCAGGACCAGCGGCGGCACCAGCACGCCGGCGAGCGCGCCGCCCACGGGCACGCCGGTCTGCTTGATCGAAAAAATCAGCGACATCATGCGCGGCGGCGCAGCGCTAGCGAGTATCTGCGAGCTCACCGGATTGACCAGGCCGTAGCCGGATCCGATCAGGCCCGCGGCGGCAAATACCACCGGCAGCACCGCGCCGGTCCCGGCGGCCAGACCTGCCGCGGCCAGACAAACTGAAATCTGGCACACACGCAGCGGTCCGAAGCGAACGATCAAGGCGCCGCAGGCAAGTCCCGAGAGCATGGCGAACAGATACTCCAGCGCCACGAACCAGCCTATGCCCTGGGGAGACACGCCGAGCTCCAACGCCGCGACCGGCGCCATCACCGAGGGCGCGATCATCGCCATCGAAGTCGCAGCTTGTATCGCCAGCGTGATCGCCAGCGGCAGGATCACGCCGTTCATTTGCCCGGCGGCCGTCTTGGCACTGTCGTGGAAACGCTAGTCGAAAACTTCAATCGTCCCGCCTACCGTGACCGTAATCAGACTTACGCCGCCCTCTAGCGCAGGCGCGGACACTTCCGCTGCGCCCGCCGTCATGGCACGCGCTTGGGCAACGCGCGGCGGCGAATCTGCCGCGAACGCAGCACTGGCAAGGGCCAGCGACATCAGGAAAAAGCACCATTTCAAAGCGGCCATAATTGCCCATGAACCAGGCAGGAAGTCTTGAGTATAGCCGCTCGCCGCATAGGGACAGGTAACACGGCTTCAGCCTGCTTCTGGCGAACCGCGGCGCCGGGCACTTCGTATATAATCGCGCCATCCGCTGCCTGCCTTGAATATCAACCCTGCTTGAGGAGTTCAAAATGAAGAAGTTTATGCTAGCGCTGGGCGTCGCCACGACGCTTGCACTGTCCGCGCCGCTTGCGGCCCAGAACAAAGTAAATATTTCCATCGCCACCGGCGGCACCGGCGGCGTCTACTACCCGTTGGGCGGCGGCATGGCCGCGGCCTTGTCGAAGTACGTCCCCGGCATGGAAGCCACCGCCGAAGTCACCGGAGGCTCAGTCGACAACCTCAAGCTGATCGGCAGCGGCAAGCCCTACATCGCACTGGCCATGGTCGACGCGACCCTGGACGCTTACCAGGGCACGGGCAAGTTCGCCGGCAACAAAACGCCGGTGCGCACGCTGATGATCCTTTATCCGAACCGCATGCACGTGGTGTCGGTCGAGGGCCGCGGCGTGAACAAGATCACCGACCTGAAGGGCAAGCACGTATCCACCGGCTCGCCCGGCAGCGCCACCGAAGTGATGGCCTTTCGCGTAATCGAGGCCGCCGGTCTGGACAAGGACAAGGACATGAAGCGCGAGCGCCTCGGCGTAGCCGAGTCGGTAAATGCAATGAAGGACAACAAGATCGACGCTTTCTTCTGGGTCGGCGGGCTGCCTACCGCCGCGGTGACCGACATCGCCAACACGCCGGGGACCAAGATCAGGATGGTCGACCATGCCGAACTGGTGCCCGCAATGAACAAGAAGTACGGCAAGCTGTATGTCGAGGACGCGATCCCGAAGGCAACCTACCGCGGCATGGACACCGACAACAAACAGGCCACGGTGATGAACATCCTGGTCGCCAATGCGAACATGGACGACAAGACCGCCTACAACATCGTCAAGACGATATTCGACAAACGCCAGGACCTGGTCAATGTGCACAAGGAAGCGGCGAATTTCAAGCTCGAAAACCAGAAAGCCGCCGCCTCGCCCATCCCCTTCCATCCGGGCGCGATAAAGTACTTTGCCGAACAGGGCGTCAAGATCAACTAAGACTTTCGATTCAACCGACCCCGCCAACTGGCGGGGTTTTTTCGTTTTAACCGGGCGCCAATGCGCCCGAACCCCAAGGCGCACCGCCGCCGCACATTAGAGGCGCTCAAGTCATGAGTGAACAGAACAAACCGGAGGAGCAGCTCGAGCCGGTCATCAGCGACGAGGCGCTGAGAAAGGCCGAAGAGTTCATCGAGGAGGAAGAGGGCGCGGCAAATAAGCTCTCCGGCGGGCTCGCCGCCTTCATCACGTTCACCGCGGTGGCGATGTCGGCATTCCACCTGTATACCGCCTACGGCATCCTCGCCACGCAGACGCTGCGTCCGGTGCACGTCGCCTGGGTGCTGTTCCTCGGCTTCCTGGTGTTTCCGGTGGCCAAGCGCTATCGCAACCGCATCATGTGGTGGGATTGGGCGCTCGCGCTGTTGTCGGTTGCGGTGGCTGTGTACCTGATCCAGGGCGGCGACGACTTCACCGACCGCAATACCTCGCCCAACAACTGGGACATTTTCTTCGGCTGCGCGCTGATCTTCATGGTGATGGAGGTCATGCGCCGCACCAACGGCTGGATCATGCCCGCGATCACCACGGCGTTCATCCTCTACGCTCTGTTCGGCGCCTATCTGCCGCATCCGTGGACGCACAAGGGCTACGAAGTCGGCCGGCTGATCGGGCATATGTACATGACCCTGGAGGGGATCTACGGCGTGGCCGTGGACGTATCCTCCTCTCTGATCATCCTGTTCACCATTTTCGGCGCGTTCCTGCAGTATTCGGGCGCCGGCAAGTTCTATATCGACTTCTCTTTTTCGGCGATGGGCGGCAAGCCCACCGGCGCCGGGCGCACGGTGGTGCTCGCCTCCTTCCTGCTCGGCGGGCCCTCGGGATCGGGCGTCGCGACCACGGTGACCCTGGGCGCGGTCGCCTACCCGATGCTGGCCAAGGCCGGCTACGAGCGAAACGCCGCCGGCGGCCTGCTCGCCGCGGGCGGGCTGGGCGCGATCATCTCGCCGCCGGTGCTGGGCGCCGCGGCCTTCCTGATTGCCGAATTCCTGAAGATTTCCTATCTCGACGTGCTGCTGATGGCGGTGATCCCGACCATCCTGTTCTATCTCGCCCTGTTCCTGATGGTGGAAATCGACGCGCGCAAGTTCCACATGCACGAATTGCTGATCGAGAAGGTTGATACCGTGTGGCACCTGACCAAGCACTACTGGTATCACTTCCTGTCGCTGATTTCGATCGTCGCCTTCATGATGTACGGCTTTTCGCCGGTGCTGTCGGTGTTCTGGGCGACCGTGGTGTCCTTCATCACCAGCTTCCTGCGCAGCGACACTTCCCTGTTCTCCTACGACCTGTTCCGCGGCAAACGCCCACTGCTGCCGCTGATCTTCAAGTCGCCTTTCGTCAAGGCGATGGAAGGCGGCTCGATCGGCGTGCTAAACGTCGCCGCCACCTGCGCCGGCGCCGGCATTATCGTCGGCGTGGTGACGCTCACCGGCCTGGGGCTCAAGTTCAGCTCGATCGTGATCGACCTGGCCGGCGGATCCCTCCTGATGACCGCGCTGTACACCTCGCTGGTGGTGTGGATCGTCGGACTGGCGGTGCCGGTGACCGCCTCCTACATCATCTGCGCGGTGATCGCCGCGCCGGCGCTGATCAAACTTGGCGTGCCCGATTTCGCCGCGCATATGTTCATTTTCTATTACGCCGTGCTCTCCGAGGTCTCGCCGCCCACGGCGCTGTCGCCGTTTGCAGCCGCGGCAATTACCGGCGGCGACCCGTACAAGACGACGATGCAATGCTGGAAGTACACCGTACCCGCGTTCCTGGTGCCGTTCATGTTCGTGCTCGACCCCAGCGGCCAGGGCCTGCTGCTGATGGGCTCGACCAAGGCCCTCGCGGCGGCGAACTGGTGGTCGATCGCCGAAGTCACTCTGACAGCGGCCGTCGGCATCGCCGCGCTGGCCGGCGGCTTCCAGGGTTGGGCGCTGATCAAAACCAACCTGGTCGAGCGCTGGATGCTGATCATCGCCGGCTTTGCGCTGGTCTATCCGAGCACCACGGCCGATCTGATCGGCTTCGGCTTTATCGTTGCCGCGCTCGCGCTGCAACTGCTGCGGCGCGGGTCAACGCCGGTTGCGCCCGCCTGACCCCGGGGACATACTTGCGCAATGCGTGAAATCAGCACCGATATCCTGATCCTCGGTTCCGGCGGCGCGGGCTTGTTCGCCGCGCTGCACGCGCACCAGGCCGCACCCGAGCTCTCGATCACCATCGCAGTCAAGGGCCTGCTGGGCAAATGCGGCTGCACGCGCATGGTGCAGGGCGGCTACAACGTCGCGCTCGCCAGCGGCGACTCAGTCGAGCGCCACTTCATGGATACCATCGAGGGCGGCAAGTGGCTGCCCGATCAGGATCTCGCCTGGAAGCTGGTGACGCTCGCGGTGGAGCGCATCCACGAACTCGAGAATGAGCTGGGCTGTTTTTTCGACCGCAACCCGGACGGCAGCATCCACCAGAAAGCCTTCGCCGGGCAGACTTTCGACCGCACCGTGCACAAGGGCGATCTCACCGGCATCGAAATCATCAATCGTCTGGCCGAGCAGGTATGGGCGCGCAAAATCCAGCGGCTGGAGGAACATCGCGCCGTCGCTTTGATCAAGGCGAAAAGCGGCGGCGCGCTCGCCGGCGTGCTGATGATAGACATGCGCACGGGCGAATTCAGCTTTGTACGCGCCAAGGCGGTGCTGCTCGCCACCGGCGGCGGGCCGACCATGTACAAATACCATACGCCTTCGGGCGACAAGAGCTGCGACGGTCTGGCGATGGCCTTGCGCGCGGGGCTGACGCTGCGCGACATGGAAATGGTCCAATTCCACCCCACGGGCCTGCTCGCGGGCACGCATACGCGCATGACCGGCACGGTGCTCGAAGAAGGGCTGCGCGGCTCCGGCGGTTATCTCCTGAACGGCGCGGGCGCGCGCTTCATGGGCAACTACGACGACAAGCTGGAGCGCGCCACGCGCGACATCGTCTCGCGCGCGATCTACGCGGAAATGCGCGCCGGCCGCACCACACCCAACGGCGGCGTACATATCAGCATGGCGCATCTGGGGCCGGAGAATGTGGCGAAGCAGTTCAAGGGCATGGTCGAGCGCTGCGCCGACAGCGGTTTCGATCTTGCCGGCGGCCTGGTCGAAGTGGTGCCGACCGCGCATTACATGATGGGCGGGGTTGCGTTCAAGCCCGATTGCTCCACCGCCCTCCCCGGCCTGTTTGCCGCGGGCGAGGACACCGGCGGGGTGCACGGGGCCAACCGCCTGGGCGGCAACGGCGTGGCCAACTCGACAGTGTACGGGGGCGTGGCAGGCGAAGAGATGGCTGCCTGGGTCAGGGCGCAGGGCGCGCTGCATGAACCCGATGCCGCAGAGATCGCCGCGCTAGAGGCGGCCTGCCGCGCGCCGCTGGGCAAGCCCGCGGGCGACCTGGAGGGGGTACGCCAAGCCTTGTACGAATTGATGTGGGACGACGTCGGCATCGTGCGCGATGCCAAGGGTCTGGTGCGCGCACGCGGCGCGCTTTCAGAACTGCAGGCGCGCCTGGAAGCGATCGGCGTGGATGCGGGCGATCTGCGCTACAACCTCGCCTGGCACGACTGGATGAATCTCAAGAACCTGATTTTGGTAAGCCGCGCGATCTGCGAGGCGGCGCTGGTGCGCGAGAACTCGCGCGGCGCACATTATCGCGAAGATTTTCCCGATGCAGGTGATCTGGCCACTTCGACTTACAGCCTGGTGCAGGCGGCGGGCGAGGGTTTTAGCGTCAGGCGACAGCCGGTGAAGTTTACGCGGGTCAAACCAGGCGAAAGCCTGTTGACGTAGCAGCGCGCTTCAAATAGGCACCATGTGTAGGCTTGCGCGCTGCGCCGCGAAGCTCTCGATCCCCCTTGAGGGGAAAGTCCTCCCGGGGGACGCGCGCCAACCGTGTTTTCTGTACGGATGAAAAGCGCATCCGCACAGAAAACACGGTTATTGATAACACCAGACACTGCCTGGGGGTTTTATCCAAGATCGTCGATTGCGCGCGGATACGCTTTTCATCCGCGCGCAATCGACGATCCGCGCGGACGGCTTCTCGTCCGCGCAAAGTCTTGGCTTTGCAATAGAAGGCGCGCGCTCGAAGTCGCGATGTATAGCTTTAAGCCGCAGCCTGGGTGCGCGAAGCGCGCTTGCGGTCGTGCTCTTTCAGGTAGCGCTTGCGCAGGCGGATCGACTTCGGCGTAATTTCGACGAGTTCGTCATCGGCGATGAACTCCACCGCTTTCTCCAGCGTGAGTTCGATCGCCGGCTCCAGGCGCACCGCCTCGTCCGTGCCGGATGCACGCACGTTGGTGAGTTGTTTTCCTTTGATCGGATTGACCACCAGGTCGTTGTCGCGCGCGTGGATGCCGATAATCATGCCTTCGTACAGCACTTCGCCGGGCGAAACAAACATGCGCCCGCGCTCCTGCAGCTTCCACAGCGCGTAGGCGACGGCAACGCCGTCCTCCTGGCTGATCAGCACGCCGTTGCGGCGCTCGTCCATGTCGCCCTTGACCGGACCGTAGTCGTCGAATATGTGGCTGGCGAGCCCGGTGCC
>CAKKSJ010000114.1 GCA_919902965.1 Burkholderiales bacterium | reverse complement strand
GAACGTCCAAATCGCCTTTTGCTGGGCCCACGTGCGGCGGGATTTTATACGAGTGCGGGATGGCTACCGCCGGTTGAAGGGTTGGGGGCAGTCATGGGTCGAGAAAATCGAGGAGCTCTTCGAGCTCAACGCCAGGCGCCTGGAACTGCGGGCGCTACCCAAAGCCTTTGCCGTCGAGGATCAAGCGCTGCGTCAAGCTCTGGAGGCAATGGTTGAATTGCGCGATCGGGAGTTGGCTGACGTTGAACTCCATGAGGCGCAACGCAAGGTACTGGAAAGCCTTTGCAATCACTGGAAGGGTCTGAGCATCTTCGTGGATCGTCCGGATATCCCGATGGACAACAACGAGGCGGAGAGGCGTCTGCGCAATCCGATCGTGGGGCGCAAGAATTACTACGGCAGCGGCTCGGTTTGGAGCGGACGTTTGAGCGCCATGCTCTTCACGCTGTTCCAGACGCTTCTGCTCAACCGCATCGACCCCAAGAAATTCCTGCTGGCGTATTTTCAGGCATGCGCTGATCACGGAGGTCGTCCGCCCCGAGACATGGCCGCCTGGTTTCCGTGGAATCTAACCGCGGAGCAGAAGGTGGCATGGCTCTACCCGAAACAGCAGTCCCCTTGACGCGCAACGAAGCAGCTGAAGTTCCGGCGCGTTACTGCGGTCGTCTTTTTACGCCCGAAGAGCTCGGCAGCATTCGTCGGTGGATCGCGTCGGAGCCCAGACCTGATCGCGCCGCCTTGTCACGATTGGTGTGCCGGGAACTTGGGTGGCTGCGTCCGGACGGCCGTTCCAAGGACATGGCGTGCCGTGTGGCGATGCTGCGCATGCACCGTGACGGCCTCATCACGCTGCCGCCGCCGAAAACGGGTAACGGCAACGGCCGCATCCATCCGAAGTTCACAGGCGCTTCAGATCCACGCCCCGCATTGACACTTGGCGCCGGGGCCTTGGGTGAACTGGAGTTTCGGCGCGTCCAGACCCGCGCAGACTCGTCGCTGTGGAACGAACTCATCGAGCGGCACCATTACATCGGCTACAAGCCCTTGCCCGGCGCGCAGCTTCGCTATATCGTCTTCGCCGG
>CAKKSJ010000113.1 GCA_919902965.1 Burkholderiales bacterium | reverse complement strand
GGAATAACGCATGAAGGTCAAAGTGGTTGTCATACGGTTACGTAATTCTCAATAAACCGTGTGTAATACCACCAGGTCATGACGATGCAGGTCAGGTAGAACACGATGAACAGGTACAAGGCGTAGGCCGGTCCGCCGAACATCGAAATCGATACGCCGTAGCTCATCGGGATGAAAAAGCCGCCGTAGGCGCCAATCGCCGAAGAGAAACCGAGCACGGCGGCGGCTTCCTTGTTGGCGTCGCGCACTGCCTGCTCCTCGGCCTCTCTGCCACGACCGGCGGCCGCGCGCTGGCGCTCGTTCAGAAAAATCACCGGAATCATGCTGAAGGTGGAGCCATTGCCCACCCCCGCAGTGGCAAACAGTAGCATGAACATCGCGAGGAAGCCGTAGAAGTTGCCCTCCTGTCCGACCTGAGGAAGAAAGTGGAGCACCCCGGCTACGCCCGCGGCCATCGCGATGAAATTCCAGAAAGTCACCTGTGCGCCGCCGAGCTTATCAGAAAGCCAACCGCCGAGTGGACGGATGAGCGCGCTCACCAGCGGACCCAGCCAGGCGTAGGACAGCGCATTGATCTGCGGGAACTGGCTCTTGATCAGCAGCGGAAATCCGGCCGAATAACCAATAAAGGAACCGAAAGTACCGAGGTAGAGCCAGCACATGATCCAAGTGTGCTTGCTTCTGAAGATCACGACTTGCTCCGAAAACGAGGCCCGATACGTGGCTAGGTCGTCCATGTAGTACCATGCCGCAAGCGCGCACACCGCGATGAACGGGACCCAGACGAAGCCGGCGTTCTGCAGCCACATCTGCTTGATCTCTGCTCCCTTGATCCAGATCTGCGGCTCTCCGCCCAGCGTGCCGAACACCCCGATGGTGATCACCAGCGGCACCACAAACTGCACCAGCGACACGCCCAGATTGCCCAGGCCGGCATTCAGGCCCAGGGCCGTGCCTTTTTGCGCCTTGGGAAAGAAAAAATTGATGTTCGCCATGCTCGAGGCGAAGTTGCCGCCGCCGAAACCGCACAACAGCGCGAGCATCACGAAGGTCGAGTAGCTGGTCGCCGGATCCCTGACGAAGACACCGATGCCGATCGCCGGCAGCAGCAGCGACGCCGTCGAAATCGCCGTCCAGCGCCTGCCGCCGAAAATCGGCACCATGAAGGAGTAGAAAATTCTCAGCGTGGCTCCGCACAGCGACGGCAGCGCCGCCAGCCAGAACAGTTCCTCGGTCGAAAATTTGAACCCGACGTTCGGCAGGTTCACGACCACCGCGCTCCACACCATCCACACCGCAAAGGCGAGCGTGAGCGAAGGTATCGAGATGGCAAGATTGCGGCTGGCGACGAAACGCCCTTCGCTTTCCCAGAAAGCGGCATCCTCGGGATCCCAGCGCGTCAGCACGCGAACTGCCATGAAGGCTCAATTCCAGCGCTTAAGTGGTGAAGTGCGTCGGTTCGAGATGTCTGCGGCTTTGCTCCGCGGAGAGCGGCCGCACCTCGCTGAAGTACATCCACATCAGCGACACCCAGACGATGCCGAACATGAGCATGAAGGCCGAGGAGCGCACGCCGGTCAGATCGACCAGCGCGCCGAACATGATCGGCAGGATGAAGCCGCCCAAGCCGCCGGCGAGGCCGACGATGCCGGAGATCACGCCGATGTTATGCGGATAATCGTCGGAGATGTACTTGAACACCGACGCCTTGCCGATGGCGAAAGCGATGCCCATGGAAAACATCAGAATCGTGAAAATCGTCGGATTGAGGCCAATATGAAAGGTCTTGGGACCGGCCACGGTCTGGATGGTCAGGTCGGTTTGCGGGTAGGACAGGAAGAACAGGCAGACCAGCGAGATCCACAGCACCCACCAGGTGACGGCGTGCGCGCC
Organism: Burkholderiales bacterium; assembly: GCA_919902965.1. Classification (GTDB taxonomy): domain Bacteria; phylum Pseudomonadota; class Gammaproteobacteria; order Burkholderiales; family SG8-39; genus 2-12-FULL-64-23. The sequence continues at coordinate 2,443 of CAKKSJ010000113.1, read as the reverse complement.
GTACGTGTCCGAGATCCAGCCGCCGATGGCGCGCAGCACGCCCCCCGGAATGCTGAAGCCGGCCGCCAGCAAAGCCGCCAGCTGGATGTCGAAGCCATACTCGGAAATGTAGTACTTGGTCATCCACAGCGACAGCGCCACATAGCCGCCGAAGACGATGGAGTAATACTGGCTGTAGCGCCAGACCGTAGGGTCCTTGAGCGCGGCCAACTGCTCCCTGACCGTGACCGCGGAATGGCCCGAAGTGTGATCTTCGTCGGTATAGGTGAAGAACCAGAAGGCAATGGCGGTGATCAGCATGAGCACGGCATATACCTTCGGCACCATCGTCCAGCCGTAGACCACGACGATGGTGGGCGCCACCAGCTTGGTGATCGCCGCCCCGGTGTTGCCGGCGCCGAAGATGCCCATCGCCAGGCCCTGCCGGTTTTTCGGGAACCAGCGCGCGCAGTAGGCGATGCCGACGGTGAACGAGCCGCCCGCCACGCCGACGAACAGGCCGGTCACCAGGTAATGCCAGTACGCTGTGCCTATGGAGATCAGCCAGATCGGGATCACAGTGGAGAGCATCAGGATGAAGAAGACGATGCGGCCGCCGAACTTGTCGGTCCACATGCCCAACGGCAAGCGGATCAAGGAACCGGTCAGCACCGGCAGCGCCACCAGAATGCCAAATTGCGTTTCGTTGAGATCGAGCGTCTTCTTGATCGGGATGCCGATTACGGCGAACATCATCCACACCATGAAACATACGGTGAACGCGGTGGTGCTCGCCGTTACCACCGACCAGCTCTTGTAAGTCTGAGAAACCATTCTCTTAGCCTCCGCTGATGCTTGAATTTGATTCGCATGTTAGTCGTTCACGATGCACCCGAACAATGATCGCGGACACGGAAGAAAGGACTTCACTACCCATTTGGTGGTAAGTCCATACGAAAGCGCAATCACGCGGAACACCGCGTCGTTATTGATCATTCTGGCGGCGACCGGAATCTGACGCGCGCTCTGGCGGGTAAAATCGACACAAAACAGTAACCCCAAATAAAGCGAGCGCGCTACGTTGTTTTCGCGTTTGCGCCGACGTAGACTCATTCGCGTCAACTACGCAACAATTTTTCGCGCGGCTGGTGGATGCGACCACAACGGCAGGTCTGGGGGAGATTGGCATGAGCGACAAAAGGCAACAGGGAACGACGCGGGACGCGTCGAAGCTTTCGATATGGCGCGGCATGTTCGGCGCGCTGCTTGTCGCGGGCTGGCTGAGCGGCTCCCAGCCGGCAGCGGCGCAGGAGTCCGGCAAAGAGATTTATCAAAAGGCGTGTGCGGCCTGTCATAGCATCGGCGCCGGGCGGCTCGTCGGCCCTGACCTCAAGGGAGTGAATGACAAACGCCCCGAGGACTGGCTGCTCAAGTTCATCAAATCCTCCGATAAGCTGGTGAAGTCGGGCGACAAAACCGCCCAGGCTCTGCTTGATGAATACAAGATGCCCATGCCGGATCAGGCCCTGACTGATGACCAAATCAAGAAGGTGCTGGCGCACATCAAGGAAGCGGGAGGCGGCCCCGCCGCGGGCCAGGAAAGCGCCCCTGCACCGGCACCGGCGGCGAAAGTGGCTGAGGTAGAGGGGACGCCGGCTGAAATCCAACTGGGCGGTGACCTGTTCGAGGGCAAGGTGCGTTTCGCCAATGGCGGCCCGTCCTGCAATGCCTGCCATCACGTAAAGAGCGATGCCCTGCTCGGCGGCGGCGTCCTGGCGAGCGAACTGACCCTGGTGTTCTCGCGCATGGGCAGACAGGGAGTCAGCGCCATCCTGGGCAACACTCCTTTCCCGGTGATGCAGGCCGCCTATGCGGGAAAGGAATTCTCGGAAAAGGAAATCACTGCGCTGGTCGGGTTCCTGCAGAACATCGACAAGGAACATGCCCGTCAAATGCCCAAGGAATGGGGGTGGAGGATGTTCAGCGCGGGCGTCGGCGGCGTTATCGTGCTGATCGGAATCTTCTCGCTCGCCGGAAGGCGGCGCAAGAAACGCTGCGTGAATCAGGATATCTACGACCGGCAGGTCAAATCGGAGTAATCGTTCTAGTAACAACCGCTGCAAAAGAGAAACCGCTGTAACGGAATAACGACAGGGGCAATAACATGGGCTGGATCACCGATATCATTTCGCCAGAGACGCGCAAATGGGAAGAGTTCTACCGCAATCGCTTTCAGCATGACCGCATCGTCCGCAGCACGCACGGGGTGAACTGCACCGGCGGCTGCTCCTGGCAGATACACGTCAAGGACGGGATTGTGGTCTGGGAAACGCAGCAACTGGATTATCCGCTGCTGGAGGACTCCCTGCCCCCGTACGAACCGCGTGGATGTCAACGCGGGATTTCCTACTCCTGGTATTTGTACAGTCCGCTGCGGATCAAGTATCCCCTGATCCGGGGCGCG
>CAKKSJ010000112.1 GCA_919902965.1 Burkholderiales bacterium | reverse complement strand
CATAGAGCGCAGCGTGCTGGTGCACCCCAGCATCTACGGCACCGATCTTTCCTCGCTCGTCGACACCCCCGAAGCCTGCAGCGACTGGATGCGCGGCGTCGCGGTGATCGATGAATCGATTAACGATGCAAGCCTCGCGCGGCTAGACCGCGCCGGGGTGCGCGGCGTGCGCTTCAATGTATTCGTTCAAGGGCGGGACGCCGCTCCTCGCCAAGGCGCGCGCCATCGGCAAGCGCGTGGCGCGCTTCGGCTGGCATGTGCAGCTCTTGATCGACCTCGCCGGGCACCCGTCGTTCTACGAAGACTGGAAGGATTTTCCGGTTCCGCTGGTGATAGATCACATGGGCCACATGGCCGTCAGCCACGGGGTGGGCGCGCCCGGTTTCAAGGGCATGCTGCGCCTGCTTGCCGAAGGCCGCTGCTGGGTGAAGCTGTCGGGGACCTACCGTAGCAGCGCGCTAAATGAGAATTCAGCGTATCGCTCTGTTCGCCGGGCTGCTTGCAGTGTTAGAAAAAACATATTTGCCAAATAGTATAACTTGAGTTATATTATTCGCGCAATACGATTCCTATTGGGTGACTAATTGGCCGATAAATATCACGCCACCTTCAAAACCTTGGGGCCACGGGCCGCCCAACTGTTCACCGAGTTGAACGAACAGCGCAGGACCACCTTTGTCCTGTCGGACGTCGAAGCCATTACCCATCTCTCGGCAAGCTCTGCTCGAAACCTGGTTCACAAGGCGCAACAGCGCGGTCTTGTGACGCGTCTGAAGCCCGGTCTCTACAATCTCGTTCCCTTTGAACTGGGCCGGGCCACCGAACATATTGGGAGCCCCTATCTGATTGCCCGAGAAGTGGCAGGCAATGCCCCCTATTATCTGTCGCATGGCACAGCTCTCGAACTGCATCGCATGCTGACACAGCCCAATCTCATCATCTACGTTTCCTGCACCCGGCGCATCCGGCCGCAAACCATTGGCGGCTACGAATACCGGTTCGTTTTGGTCACCGAAGCTCAGATGTTCGGAATAGCGAAGCACTGGGTCACCAAGGAACAATGCGTGATGATCAGCGACATGGAGCGCACGATCATCGATAGCCTCCGGCGTCCGGATCTTGCCGGCGGAATCACCGAAATCGCCAAGGGCCTCTGGATGAAGCGCGACAGCCTGAATATTGAGCGCCTGATCGAATACGCGCTACGCCTAAACGTGGGGGCCGTGTTGAGGCGTCTCGGCTATCTGCTCGAACGCAACGGAATGGCAAACGAAACCACGCTACGGCCGCTGCGCAACAAGCTGTCGGCGACCTACCAGCGGCTCGACCCGGTACTTCCTCAAGAAGGCTCATTCCTATCGCGCTGGCGGCTACGGCTTAATGTGTCCCCCGAAGAACTGGATGCCGTCAGGCTCGGCTGATGATTCCTCAACGCAATATTTCGTTGATCGCCAACACGCTCGTTACCGCGGGCGGGCGCCGCATCCCGGAAACTGTCATTGAACGCGACTACGTTCTCGCTTGGTTCCTGACCGGGCTGGCCGGCCACGCGCTACGCAACGTCCTTGCCTTCAAGGGTGGCACTGCATTGCGGCGATGCTGGTTCCCCGACTACCGTTTCTCCGAAGATATGGATTTCACGCTGACCGAGCCGATCACGTTCGACACGATACGTGCAGGGCTGGACGAAATATTCGCCGCCATCGAAGCAGCATCCGGCTTGCGCATCGCATTCGACCGCGAAGACCGCCACGGCCATCGAAACAGCCACACCTTTTATCTGCGCTATCAAGGCCCTTTGCCGGCCGCTAACGATGTGAAGGTCGATATCACAATCAATGAAGTGCTGGGATTCCCATTGCAGGAACGTCCGATTCTCCGTTCCTATGAAGCATTCAGCGATATCCCAGAGGGACCAACGGTACGGGTCTATGCGATCGAGGAGATCGTTGTCGAAAAGCTTATCGCGCTGAGCGACAGAGCTCGCAACGAGCCACGCGATCTGTACGATCTCTGGCACCTGCTCACTTCCACTACGCCACGCATTGCCGAACTGCGCGCTGAACTAGACGCAAAGCTCGCATTTCGCCAGCGCACAGCCGCAACCATCGAACAAGCCATTGCCGCAAAGGAAGAGCGACTGCGGCGACTTTGGGCTGCCCGCCTTGCCCATCAGATGAACAATCTACCGGCATTCGATGATGTCTTTCGTACCGTGCAGCGTGCCGTGCGCGCCGCCGGTCTTCTTTAGACCGACTCTTGAATACGCGTTGATGGATACTTGCCACAGCAAGCCAGCAGATAAATCGGAAACGGGATCTCCCGATGGAACCTAGAGCCCTGCGATTTGTTGTCGAAAGCGAAAAAGATGGTGTCCATGGAAAGTTCCTGGACGCAGGTAGCCCGCGCTCAAACGAGCGCGTCGATAGAGCTTTAGAGGACGCCCATAGTCACAACATGGCGATGGGCCCGATTGCTGCTCGGTTAAGAGCCATCGCGAATCGAGACCCCGACTGCCTGGAGGCATTCGCCACGCTCGGATTCCTGCACTCCGAGCGTGGCGCTTACGAGGCGGCACGTGATTGGTATGCGCTTGCAGTACAACACGCCATGAAGGCGATCCCGGAATCCTTTTCTGGAAGAATCGAATGGGGCTTTCTCGATAACCGACCTTTTCTACGATGCCATCACGGTTTGGCCTGCGCGCTCATGCATCTCGAAGATTGGCCTACTTGTGTCAATCTGTTCGAACAGCACTTGGCGTGGAATCCAAATGACAATTTCGGGATACGTTGGCTTCTTGGCGACGCCTACACCCACGTAGAACGATACGACGACGCGATTCGCCAGTTGTCCCAGATCAAGGACGAATATCCCCCCGCTCGCTATAGCCTGGCGTGGATTTACTTCAATCAGGATCGCTTCGCTGAAGCCCTGACGGAGTTACGCAAAGGATTCTTGGAAAATATCTATATCGCTGAATTGATCATCGGCACCGTCTTTCCGAAGAAACATCGGTATTGGCATGGGTCGAATATCGCTGAACCGGAATGGGCTAAGGAGCACTACGAGCAATTCGCCCGGATGAAGTGGGGATCTGCCGAAATAGAGTTCCTCGACTGGGCCTTCAATTGCGCCACCTGTCTCGCAGAACGCGCGGGGTACCGGAAGCATCAGGAAGCGTTGTCTTTCGAACGGGATATAAGCAAACGCGCCGAAGAGTTAGCGCAAATGTCGGATGTGCATGCGGCAATTCGCCCGGATAGTTCGGCCTTATGGATTCGCCGTGTTACAAACCGCAGACATGCTGAGTATTGGGTGTGGGAAAGAGAAGCCTATGAATGAGTACTCGGACACGTGCTCGGTATCACCGCAGAACGATTCACTTCGCAGATGAAGCGGATGCTGCATTTCGCCCCGATGGAATAGCGCGCAGAACGGTCTCTGGCCAAGCTCAAAGCGACAAGTCTTTTGACCAATTGGCGATGGACGATTCCCTTAACCAGCCCTATTCTCTCGCCCGACGCCCAGAAGTCGCCGAAGTCGTTGAGGAGGGCTTTGTCGAGGAAATTCTGGATGACAGAACGGGAAAAATTCACAAGTCCCCCGAGTTTCTCAGTCGCGAGGTCCGCGAATTGAATATTTTGCGCGCCGAGCAGGAGGATTTGCTTCGCGCCAATACGTCGCGATTCCGATGCTCGCATTGCGCTGTTGGCGTGACCCTTCGGCGATCAAGACTCCGTTTTTTTCAGGCGTAGTGTGTCACTGTGCTTGGAATCGGGCATCTCCGGATTCTTCCCCGGGCTACCCCGGCAGCGCTTTCTTCTCTCGCAAAAACCGCTCGATCTGCTCCACGGGAACCGCGGGACTGAACAAGTACCCTTGAATCTCGTCGCATTTGAACAGCCGCAGCAAATTCGCCTGCTCCACGATCTCCACCCCTTCTGCAATCACCCGCAGATTCAGGGAATGCGCCAGAGCAATGATGGTGGAGACGAGGCTCAGATCATCAGGGTTGCTGGTCATGTTTATGATGAATGCCCGGTCGATCTTCAAGACGTTGACGGGCAGCTTGGCGAGATAGCTGAGCGAGGAGTAGCCGGTGCCGAAGTCGTCGATCGCCACCTCGATGCCCATTTCCCGAATGCCCCGGAGTTTTTGGATGTTGGCCTCTATGTCTTGCATGATCAGGCTCTCGGTAATTTCAAGTTCCAACTCGACCGCCGTGTTTTCAGCGCCGCTTATCACCTGCGCCACCATGCCGACGAAATCTTTCTGCCGCAACTGAATCGGCGAAACATTGACGCTAATCCGGGGAACCCCCAAGCGTTTCGACCGCCACGCCAAGGAGTCCGATACTGCCTTCGCCAACGCCCAACGGCCCGCCTCCAGAATCATCCCGGTTTCTTCGAGCAAGGGAATGAACTTCATCGGCGGCACCAGGCCGGTTTCGGGATCGTTCCAACGCAGCAGCGCCTCCAGCCCGCAAATCTGCCCGTTTTTGAGATTGACCTTGGGCTGGTAATGCAGCACCAGTTGTTCCTGTTCCAGCGCCCGGCGCAGCTTGTTTTCGAGCGTCAGCTTCCCGGCGACCTGTGCATTGAACTCAGGGGCGTAGAACAGGTGCTTGTCGCCGGAAAGCTTGGCTTTTTTCAGCGCCGCCTCGGCGTTGCGTAACAGGGTCTCGATGTCCTCGCCGTCGGCGGGATAGCACGATACCCCTGCCCTCGCCGAAACGCGCAGCTCCTGCCCGCAGATCAGGAACGGCTGCGTCTGGATCCCGGACAAAATCTTCTCCAGGACATGGGCGATGTCCGTACGTTCATCGTCGTGCCGAATGGCGATACCGAAATAGTCAGCCGAAAGACGGGCCAGACTTTCCGTTTCATCGAGCGCCTGTTTCAGCCGCTGCGCGAGCTCGCGTAACAGACTGTCCCCCGCTTGGCGGCCGAGAGATTCATTGATGCTGCTGAACCGTTCGAGGTCGAGCATGATTACGGAAAACACCTTCCGATCGCGGTGTGCGGCGCCGATCCGCTGCTCGACCCGTTCATGGAACAGCGCGCGGTTCGGCAGGCCGGTAATGGCGTCGAAATAAGCGAGATAATTGAGCCGCTCTTCCTTTTGGATATGATCCAGTGCAAATGAAATGTCGCCGGCCATTTCGATCAGTAGCCGCATCTCCTCCTCGTCGAAAACGTCCGCTTCCGGGGCATAGAGCAGGAATACGCCAACTGGCCGGGCTCCCAGCATCAGGGGAAACACTGCCACGGAACGATAGCCGCGGTTCAACGCTTCGCTACGCCAACCATTCATGCGATCGTCCGTGGCGATGTCGTTGCAGATGACCGGCTTCGCCTGCGTTATCGCCTCCGCCGTCAACCGGCAGTTTCCAGGGGTATCGGCCATGGCGGTCAAGTTGATCTGATCCAGATACCCGTCGTCGCGGCCTGCCCTGGCGACCGGTGTGACCTGCCGCGTGTCCGCATCGAGCGTACCGATCCAGGCGAAACTGAACTTGCCGTGTTCCACCGCGATGCGGCAGGCTTCGTCGAAGAGTTCCTGGGGCTCGCGAACGCGCACGATCGTGGTGTTGATGCCGCTCAGGACTGCGTACACGCGGTTGAGGCGTGTGATCCTGGCCTCCGCGCGCTTGCGTTCGGCGATTTCTGCCGTGAGGGCCGCAGTGCGTTGTTCCACCAGATTTTCCAAGTCCTCCTCATGCCGCTTTATCACTTGCGTCTTGCGGTACAAATCCACGAATACCGAGACCTTGG
>CAKKSJ010000111.1 GCA_919902965.1 Burkholderiales bacterium | reverse complement strand
CTCTGGGATATAAAAACAGGTAAAGACATAAGAACATTTAAAGGACATGCGTGGGATGTTACCTCGGTAGCCTTTTCTCCCGATGGTAGATATGTTATTTCAGCAGGAAGTGACGACAAAACCCTTAAACTCTGGGATATTGCGACAGGCAGGGAAATAAGGACATTCACCGGGCATGCAGGGAGTGTTCGCTCCGTTGCCTTTTCACCTGATGGGAGGTATGCACTGTCGGGGGGCGGTAACACCCTCAAACTCTGGGATATAAAAACAGGTAACGACATAAGAACATTTAAAAGACACATGTGGGATGTTGAATCAGTAGCCTTTTCTCCCAATGGTAGATATGTTATTTCAGCAAGTGCTGACAGCACTCTCAAGCTTTGGGATGTAGAAACAGGAAAAAAGATAAGGACATTTAAAGGGCATGGGCATGTAGGAAGTGTTACCGCTTTTTCCTTTTCTCCCGACGGTAGATATATTATTTCAGCAAGTGCTGACAGCGCTATCAAGCTTTGGGATGTAGAAACAGGAAAAGAGATAAGGACATTTAAAGGGCATACATCTTATGTTAGATCCGTTGCCTTTTCCCCTGACGGTAGATATGCTATTTCAGCAAGTGGGGACACCTTGGAACTTTGGGATGTAGAAACAGGAAAAGAGATAAAGACATTCACCGGGCATGCAGGGAGTATTACCTCCGTAGCCTTTTCTCCCGATAGTAGATATGTTATTTCAGCAAGTGCTGACAGCACTCTCAAACTTTGGGATGTAAAAACAGGTAAAGAGATAAGGACATTTAAAGGGGATGGATTTATTATTCACGCTTTCTCCCTTTCTCCTGATGGAATGCATATTTTGTTAAAAGATGATGTTGCTTTCGAACTCTGGGATGTAAGAACAGGTAGAAAGATAAGAAAATTTGAGGTGGGTAGTGGCCGTGTTGCTCCTTTTTCTTTTTCTCCTGATGGAATGTATGTCTTGTCGGGGGACGACTATACCCTTAAACTCTGGGATGTTGTAACAGGCAGGGAGATAAGGACATTTACAGGGCATGCAGGGAGTGTTACCTCTGTAGCCTTTTCCCCAAACAGTAGATATGCAATATCAGGAAGCAAAGATGGGACAACAAGGACATGGGACATCTCCACCGGCAAAGAAATTGCCCAGTTCGTAAGTTTCACCGACGGCGAATGGATAGTTATTACCCCTGAAGGCTATTACAACTCATCCGCCGCCGGCGACAAGCATTTAAATGTCCGCATCGGCAACAATGTCTATGGTATTGAAAATTATCGTGAGGCATTTTATCGTCCTGACCTTGTAAAACTCGCTCTTTCAGGCGGCTCGTTGAAAGACTTCAAGACATTGGCTGATGTGAAGCAGCCGCCTGTTGTATCTATTGTTGATACGACAAAAA
>CAKKSJ010000110.1 GCA_919902965.1 Burkholderiales bacterium | reverse complement strand
TCGAGACGGCGAAAATGCTGTTTGAACTGGCCGTGGAACTCGCCCGCGATCCGGGTGTGAGAATTGAATTCGTCAACCTCGGTGGCGGCATAGGCATTCCCTACCGGCCCGGCGAGAAAGCGGTTGACCTCGGCTTGGTTGGCAGCAGGATCCAGCAGGCCTATCAGGAGATCGTAGTCCCGGCCGGTTTGCATCCGCTGAAAATCTTTATGGAAAACGGCCGCTGCATCACCGGACCGTATGGCTACCTGGTCACCGAGGCGATACACCACAAGAGCACCTACAAACAGTACGTCGGCGTCGATGCCTGCATGTCCAACCTGATGCGGCCGGGCATGTACGGCGCCTACCATCACATCACGGTGCTCGGAAAAGAGACCGCAGACCAGGACCACACCTACGACGTGGTCGGTTCGCTGTGCGAGAACAACGACAAATTCGCGATTGACCGGAAACTCCCCGAAATCAAGGCCGGCGACTTGCTGGTCATCCACGACGCCGGCGCCCACGGCTCCGCGATGGGTTTTCAGTACAACGGCAAGCTGCGCTCGGCCGAGCTGCTGTTGCGGGAAAACGGCTCGGTCACGCAGATCCGGCGCGCGGAAACACTGGACGATTATTTCGCAACTCTGGACTTTTCCAAACTGTAGGCCGGGGGTAGTTGTAGGCCCATTTAGGTTTTTGTCTGCACCGCCTGCATCGGAGCCTCGTTGACGTTTAACTGGAACACATCCGGCCGGCTGTAGTGCCCGGTGACATCGAAGTCGAACTTGCCGCGGCCGATGTCCTTGAGATCCAGATCCGCCGTCAGAATCGTCTCGCTGCCGAAGTGCGGGCCTGCCAGGATCTGGCCCAGCGGATTGATGATGGCGCTGCCGCCGCGCATCAGCACGGCTTCGGGCGTATCGCCGAGCGACACACGCACGCTGTCCGGAAAGTCTTTCTTGCGCATGAACTGGCAGGCGGTTAGCACGAAGCAGCGCCCCTCGAGCGCGACATGCTGCATGGACGCGATCCAGGTGTCGCGGTCGTCGGCGGTGGGCGCGCAATACAGTGCGACGTTCTTCGAATACATCGCCATGCGCAGCATCGGCATGTAATTTTCCCAGCAAATCACCGAGCCGATGCGGCCGTACGGGCTTTCCACCACGGTCAATGTCGAGCCATCGCCAAAACCCCAGATCACGCGCTCCATGACGGTGGGCATCAGCTTGCGGTGCTTGCCCAATAGTGCGCCGTCAGGGCCGAAGAACAGCACAGTGCAATGGCAGGTGCCGCCATCGCGCTCGATCACGCCGATGACAACATAGGCGCCATGCGCCGCTGCGGCCTCGCCGATGCGCAGCGTTTGCGGGCCCGGAACCTCGATCGCGGCTTCCAGATAAAGGCGGAATTCCTCGCGCCCCGCCGGATCGCGCGCGCCCACCACCAGTCCATAGTTGACGCCCTTCGGATAGCCCGGAATGAAGGCTTCCGGAAAAACGATCACCTTGGCACCGAGCGCGGCCGCTTCGGCGACTAGGCGTAATGCCTTATCGACGCAGGCCTCGGTATCGAAGGGGATGGCGCCGGCCTGGACCACGGCCGCGCGCACGCTGGTTTCTAGTGCAGACATGATGTTGCCTCCTTGGATTCAGGAATTGTATCCGTATCGCGCTAGCGCAGCAGGCCGCGCGCGGCGAGATTTTTCATCAGCGCGGCTATGCCGAAAGTCCAGGGCGGCGCCAGGTCAGAGGTGGTCACGCGGTTCACCAGGCGGCCGAGCTTGGGCGTCGAAATGCTCACCAGATCGCCGAGCCTGTGGGTGAATCCCATGCCGGGCGCACCCCTGTCCTTGACCGGCGCGAACATGGTCCCAAGGAACAGCATGAAGCCGTCCGGGTACTGGTGATGCGGGCCCCAGGCGTGGGTGACCAGATCCAGCGGATCGCGGCTGATTTTGTTCATCGAACTCGCACCGTCGAGGACGAAGCCATCGGTGCCGGCGATTTCCAGGGCCAGTTCGGCCTGGCGCACGTGATCGATGCCGAACTTCGCGTCGAACAGGCGGATTAAGGGGCCGATGGCGCAGGAGGCGTTGTTGTCCTTGGATTTCCCCAACAGCAAGGCGCTGCGGCCCTCGAAGTCGCGCAAGTTGACATCATTGCCCAAGGCGGCGCCGACGGTCTCGCCCGCGCCCGAGACCGCGAGCACGATTTCCGGCTCCGGGTTATTCCAGGTGGATTTCGGGTGCAGTCCCACTTCCGCGCCCAGGCCAACCGCGGACATGACCTGCGACTTGGTGAAGATTTCCGCGTCGGGTCCGATGCCGACCTCCAGATACTGCGACCATGCGCCCTGGGCCACCAGCAGCCGCTTGATTTCCTCGGCCTCGCGCGAGCCCGGCTTCACCGCGGCGAGATTGTCGCCGAGGATGTGCATCACCTGCGCCCGAATTGCCTCGGCCCTGGCGGTATCGCCGCGCGCCTGTTCTTCGATCACGCGCTCGAGCAGACTGTGCACGAAGGTCACGCCGCTGGCCTTGATCGCCTGCAGGTCGTTGGGAGCGAGCAGCGATGGATTGCCGGAATTCCTGCCGTCTCCGCTGTTCGCGAGCAAGGCCTCTATGCTGCCGATGACCTTGCCCGGCGCGCTGCGGGCGAGGGCGAGGCGGTCGGCGCGCTCGAGCAACTGGCTCATGGTCGGTTCGATCGCGGCAAGATCGACGACATCTCCGTTGGGCCGCACTGCAACCGGAGACGGACCCGCGGCTGCACCTTGCAGCCAGGCGCGTCCGACCAGCGCGGCCTCGCGCCAATCCTCGGGCAAACATTCGATAGTGAGCAAATCCTTAAGTGTTTTCATAGCAGATCTTCCTTGCGCAGCATGAATACGTAGTCCTCGCCCGCGCTGGTGTCGAGCCAGACAAACGGCAGGCGCGGATAGGCCAGTTCCAGCGTCTTGCGATTGTGGCCGATTTCGACGATCAGCAGGCCGAGTGGATGCAAATGTTCGGCAGCCTGCGCCAGCAGGCGGTGCACCAGCGCCAGGCCGTCACGGCCGCCGGCGAGCGCGAGGCGCGGCTCGCGCCGGTATTCGCGCGGCAGCGCGCGCATCGCCGCCGCATTGACATAGGGCGGATTGGACAGAATCAAGTCATAGCGGCGCGCAGCCAGGCGATCGAACAGGTCGCATTGGACCAGCCGCACGCGCCTGCCCAAGGCATAGTCCTTCACGTTTCTGCGCGCGACCAGCAGCGCCTCAGTGGACAGATCCGCTGCGTCTATGCGCGCCTTGGGGAATGCGTGCGCCGCGAGCACCGCCAGGCAGCCAGAACCGGTGCACAGATCGAGCGCGCTGCGTATCTGACGCTTATCCTTGACCCAGGGCACAAGGCCGTCGCGCAGCAACTCGGCGATAAACGAGCGTGGCACGATCGCGCGTTCGTCGACGTAGAACCGGAATTCCCCCAGCCACGCTTCCCGCGTCAGATAGGCGGCCGGCCTGCGCTCGTGTATGCGCCGCTGCAGAACGGCGCGCACCGATTCTAGCTCGCCCGGGCTCAAGTACCGGTCGAGCACGGAATCAAGCTCGCCCAGGGGCAGTTCAAGCGTGTGCAAAATGAGGTAAATGGCTTCATCGCGGGCATTGTGCATGCCGTGACCGAAGGCAAGCCCGGCGCGTTTGAATTGTGTGACTGCCTCGCGCAACACCGCGCGCAGCGCCATTGGGCGGTCGGGTTTCAGGCCGGCAGCAGCAGGCGTTCGAGCACCTGCCGGTAAATGGATTTGAGAACCTCGGGCGCGTCGGCGTCAATATGCTCGTTCAATTGGTGGATGGAGGCATTGACCGGACCCAGTTCCGCCACCTGCGGGCAAATATCGATGACGAAGCGGCCGTCCGAGGTGCCGCCGGTGGTGGACAATTCCGGCGCGATGCCGGTCACGGCGCGCACTGCGTCGCGCGTGGCGCCTATCAGTTCTCCCTCTGGGGTGAGGAAGGGTGCCGCCGCATGCAGCCAGTCGAGCGCATAGTCGAAGCCGTGCCGGTCGAGCAGGGCATGCACGCGGCTTTGCAGATCCTCGGGCTTGCTCGCGGTGGAGTAGCGAAAATTGAACTGCACTTCCATGCTGCCCGGGATGACGTTGGCCGCGCCCGTCCCGGCGTGGATATTGGAGATCTGCCAGGTCGTCGCTGGAAAAAAGGCATTGCCGCTGTCCCACTTGGTCGCGGCGAGTTCGGCCAGGGCCGGTGCGGCCAGATGGACCGGATTCTTTGCCAGGTGCGGGTAAGCTACATGGCCTTGCACGCCCTTGATCAACAGCTTGCCCGAAAGCGAACCGCGCCTGCCATTCTTAATCATGTCGCCGAGCTTGTTCACCGAGGTGGGTTCGCCGACGATGCAATAATCGAGCAGTTCGCCGCGCGCCTTGAGCTTTTCCACGACCCTGGCTGTTCCGTCCACGGCCGCGCCTTCTTCGTCAGAAGTGAGCAGCAGCGCAATCGAACCAGGATGCTGAGGGTGCGCTGCCACGAATTCCTCGGCCGCGCAGACAAAGGCTGCAATCGAGGATTTCATGTCGGCTGCGCCGCGGCCGTAGAGCTTGCCTTCGCGCAATCCGGGTTCGAACGGGTCGCTCAGCCACTGCGCGAGCGGGCCGGTGGGCACAACGTCGGTATGTCCGGCAAAACACAGCAGAGGACGGGACTGGCCGCGGCGTGCCCACAGATTGTGAACTTCGCCAAAATTCATGTTCTCCGGAACGAAGCCCAGCGGTTCGAGCCGCCGGGCGATTAGCTCCTGGCAGCCGGCATCACCCGGTGTAAGCGAACGCCGGCGTATCAGCTGCTGCGCGAGTTCCAGGGTGGCCGAGCTCATGATTTCCTGGGTGGGAATAAGCGCAGGCGTGTCTACGGCTATTGCGCCGGTTCGTCGGCGATGATCTTGAAGTCGGCAAAAGAGCCGGTCTTCGTCATGTCGGGCGCTGCCTCAGGTCGGGTTTGCCCTGCGGCGGCCCTTGCGGTACCTCCATCGCCTTCGGACTGATTCATCAGCCACATCAGGTTTGTGGCCGAATCGGCGTTGCCCAGCGCTTCTTCCTTGCTGATCAAGCCTTTCGCGTACATGTTGTACAAGGCCTGTTCAAAGGTGACGGAGCCCGGGGTCATGCTTTTCTCCATTGCTTCCTTTATTTCGTTGATTTCGCCCTTTTCGATCAGTTCCGCGGTGTAGCGGGTGTTGAGCAACACTTCAACCGCCGCCGAGCGCCCGCCCTTGACGTTCTTGATCAGGCGCTGCGAAATGATTGCTTTCATGGCGGCTGAAAGATCCTGCAGCAAGGCCGGCCGGTTTTCGAGAGGGTAGAAGCTGATGATGCGGTTCAAGGCGTGATAGCTGTTGTTGGCGTGCAAGGTTGCCAGGCACAAATGGCCGGACTGCGCATAGGCGATGCCCGCGGCCATGGTGTCCTTGTCACGAATTTCACCGATCAGGATGCAGTCCGGCGCCTGGCGCAGCGCGTTTTTCAGCGCGACCTTGAAGTCCAGGGTGTCGGTGCCGACTTCACGCTGGTTGACGATGCATTTCTTGTTGGTGAACAGAAACTCGACCGGGTCCTCCAGCGTCAGGATATGACCGGACTTGGTGCTGTTTCGAAGATCGAGCATGGCGGCGAGCGTGGTCGACTTGCCCGACCCTGTTGCGCCCACCATCAGGACCAAACCACGCTTTTCCATGACGATTTCCTTTAGCACTTCGGGCACGGCCAAGGTGTCGATGTTGGGCACTTCGCCGGGAATGTAACGCACTACGACTGCCGGGGTGTTCTTTTGGCGGAAAGCGCTGATGCGAAAGCTGCCTGTCGGCGGCATCGCGAACGCGGTATTGAGTTCCAGCGTGTCCTCGAACTCCTTCTTTTGCCTCTCGGTCAGAACCTCGTATAACAACCCGATTATGCTTTCCGACTCCATCAGTTGCTGATTGATCGGCATGGCGGTGCCATTGATCTTGATGTTGATAGGCGAGCCGACCGAAAGGAAAATGTCGGAGGCTTTTTTCTCGGCCATCAGCTGGAACAGGCGTTTCATCGCTGACATATTCGGTCTCCTTTAGAGCAGATTGCGCAGGTAGCTTGCGCTGGGTATCTCACTATTCACAGCAGAGAAACTCTTCGAGTTTTGCGGTGACATTATATTCGCGCTAGAGCGCCACGGCGAAGTGTTCGTCGACCAAGGACTTCGGATTCCTGTTAATTGGTGTTCGACGACGTTTCGAAGCGCTGCAGTTCCACCTCAGGCTGGGGCTTCCAGCCTTTCTTGCGATGTTCGACCGCCACGGTCGTGAAAATCCCGCCGCGTACGTGGAATTTCGCGCTCAAACGCATGAATCGCGGGCGCGTAGTGCGTGCGAGATCGTCGAGGATGCGATTGGCGACCGCTTCATGGAAGGCGCCCTGGTCGCGGTAGGACCAGATATAAAGTTTGAGGCTTTTGAGTTCCAGGCACTTGCGATCCGGAATGTAATCCAGCACCAGGCGCGCGAAATCCGGTTGCCCGGTCAGCGGGCAAAGACAGGTGAATTCCGGGATTTCCATATGGATCAGATAGTCCCGCTCCGGACTGGGATTGTCGAAGGTGCTCGGTTTGTTGCCGGGTTTGGCGGGCATGGGAGACTCGGAAAACAAAGTTAAGATGGTATTATATCGGTTGCCAATAAACCGAATAAATCCGGTCGAAAACCGGTTTTCAGAAGAACATCCAGTGCGCCTTACTCAAATCAAGCTTGTCGGATTCAAGTCTTTCGTCGATCCGACCTCTATTGCCGTGCCGGGCCAGCTCGTCGGCATCGTCGGGCCAAACGGCTGCGGCAAGTCGAATGTGATCGATGCAGTACGCTGGGTGCTGGGCGAGTCGCGCGCCTCGGCCCTGCGCGGCGATTCCATGCAGGACGTCATTTTCAACGGCACGGCGCAAAGAAAGCCGGTGGCGCGCGCCAGCGTCGAGCTGACTTTCGACAATAGCCTGGGCAAGGCCGCCGGCCAGTGGTCGCAGTATGCCGAAATCGCGGTAAAGCGCGTGCTGACGCGCGAAGGCGAATCGCTTTACTACATCAACAACAGCCATGTGCGCCGGCGCGATATCCAGGATATTTTCATGGGTACCGGCCTAGGGCCGCGCGCTTACGCGATCATCGAGCAGGGGATGATCTCGCGCATCATCGAGGCCAAGCCGGAAGAACTGCGCGTGTTCCTTGAGGAGGCGGCGGGTATCTCCAAATACAAGGAGCGGCGCCGCGAGACCGAGCACCGGCTGCAGGACACGCGCGAAAACCTGTCGCGGGTGGCCGATATATGCGAGGAGTTGTCGCTGCAGATCGACAAGCTCGAGGCGCAGGCCAAGGTGGCCATGCAGTTCAAGGAGCTGCAGGGCGACATGCAGCGCAAGCAGAATCTCATGTGGCTGTTGCGCAAGATCGAGGCCGACAGCGAGGCGCAGCGTCATGCCCGCGACATCGACAAGGCGGCGAACGAGCTGGAAGCCGAGACCGCGCGCCTGCGCGAGATCGAGAAGCGCCTGGAGGAAGTGCGCAGCGCGCACTATGAAGCCGGCGATACGCTCAGCAGTGCGCAAGGCGAACTCTATGCCGCCAATACGGAAGTGCAGCGGCTGGAAACCGAGATTCGCTACATCGGCGAGAGCCGCACCCGTATCGAGCAGCAGATTGCGCAGCTGAGCGCGCAAAGCGAGCAATGGCAACAGCAGGCAGGCGAACTCAATGGCGCGCTCGCCATGTGGCAGGGTCGGCAGGGCGGCGCGGGACAGAGATTGCAGCAGGCGCGCGAGCGCGTGGAGACGGAATCGGGCAAGTTACCCGAAGCGGATGCGGCGTTCCGCGCGGCGCAGGCCAGGCTGGGTCAGGAGCGCACCGCGCTGGCGCAGACCGAGCAGGCGCTGAAAATCGAGCAAACGCATATTAACCACGCTGACAGGACTTTACAGGGCCTGGGGCTGCGGCATGAACGCCTGATTACCGAACACGATGGGCTGGCCAAGCCGGATGCCACCCTGATCGAGGCCCAGCAGCGCCTGATCACTGAACTGGCCGACGAACTGGCGCGCAAGGATGCGCAGCTTGCCGCCCAGATGGAACAGCTGCCGGGCCTGGAAAATGCGCGCAGGTCGGCACAGGAAAAACTCGATGCGCAGCAACGCGAACAAGCCGGGCTAGAGTCGCGCCTGGCAACGCTCAAACAAGTGCAGGACCAGGCCGGGAGCAACGCCCAGATCCACGCATGGCTGATCAAACACCGGCTGGAATCGCTGCCGCGCCTGTGGCAGCAGCTTCGAGTGGAAGCGGGGTGGGAGACCGCGTTCGAGGCGGTGCTGCGCGAAAAATTGCATGCCGTCGAGGTGGCGCAGCCGGAATTATTGCAAGGCATGTTCGAGGATGCACCACCGGCCAAGCTGAGCGTGTACACGGCAACGGCCGCGCAACCGGCCCCGGCCCTGGAAGGCATGCGCGCTCTTGTTTCGCTGCTGGGTATCCACGACGAGGCCGTGCGCGGGGTAATGCAGGATTGGCTGCACGGGGTGTACGCGGTGGCGGGCCCGCCTGGTGCCGCGGACAGACAAATGCTGCCGCCCGGAGTGATCCTGGTCAGCCGCGAGGGGCATCAGTTTTCGCGCAGCGCAGTCAGCTTCCATGCGCCGGATCCCGGGGACACGGGAATTCTTGCGCGTCAGCGGGAAATCGAGGACCTGAGCGCCCAATTGCGCCAGTGCGAGGAGTCGCTGCGCCAGTCGCGTACGGAACAGCACGTGGTGGAGGCGGCTCTGGGAGGTCACAACCAGCGCCTGGCAAGGCTGCGCCAGGAGACGGCGTCCCTGAAACAGCAGGTACATGAGCAACAGATGGAAAGCCTCAGGCTTTCCCAGGGCTTGGAGCGTTTTCAGGAGCGCAGCCGGCAGATTCAACTGGAATTGGAGGACATCCTCCGCCAGCAGGAGGCCGAACGGGCCAATTTGGCGGCGGCCGAGGCCAGTCTGGCGAACTACCGGCAGGTCATGGATGCGGCGGCGGCGCAGGTCCAGGCTGCCGAGCAGGCTCATAAGCATGCTGAGGACGAGCTGAACGCAGCGCGGCAGGCGCTGCAGCTAGCGGAGCATGAAGAACGGGAATCGGTATTCTATGAAAAAGAATGTTCTTCTAAAATCAATGAAATACAATCTTCAGTTAAAGTTATTCTTGACCAATCCGAGGCGGCCGCGGGGCAGTTAAGGCAGTTAGGCGCAGACTTGGCGGCGCAAAAGGACGAGGGCTTGAAACAGCGCTTACAGGTCCAGCTCGAGCAAAGAGTACAACGTGAGCAGGCGCTGAGCGCCGCCCGTACACGCCAGGAGGAGCTGGCGCAGGCGCTGCGCGGCTCCGAGGAAGAGCGCATGGTGTGTGAACGAAAGCTGGAACCGCTCAGAAACCGCATCAGCGAGTTGCGCCTGAAAGAGCAGGCGGCGCGTCTCAACAAGGAACAGTACGCCGGTCAGCTGTTCGAGGCCGGCGCAGACGAAGAAGCGATTGCGGCAACGCTGGAAAAAGGCATGCGGCCCAACGCATTACAGAGTGAGATCAACCGTTTGCATCAGGCGATCAGCGAGCTGGGGGCGGTAAACATGGCCGCGCTGGAGGAACTGCAGGCCAGCCGCGAGCGCAAAGGCTTCCTCGATGCCCAAGCTGCGGACCTCAATATGGCGCTGGAAACCCTGGAGGCGGCAATACGCCGCATCGACCGCGAAACGCGCGAAATGCTGCAGCAGACCTTCGACACGGTGAACGGACACTTTGGACAGTTGTTTCCCAGCCTGTTCGGCGGCGGTGAAGCGCGCCTGCTCATGACCGGCGAGGAAATCCTCGATGCAGGCGTCCAGGTCGTCGCGCAGCCGCCCGGCAAGAAGACCTCGACCATTCATTTGCTTTCCGGCGGCGAGAAGGCGCTCACCGCGCTGGCCCTGGTATTCTCCATGTTCCAGCTCAACCCTGCGCCGTTTTGCCTGCTGGACGAGGTGGACGCCCCGCTGGATGACCCCAATACCGAGCGTTTCTGCGATCTGGTAAAACGTATGTCGGCCGATACCCAGTTCCTTTACATCAGCCACAATAAGATCACCATGGAAATGGCCGGCCAATTGGTCGGCGTGACCATGCAGGAGTCGGGCGTGTCGCGCGTGGTCGCCGTAGACATAGAGGAAGCGCTGCGCATGAAAGAGGAGTTGGCCGCATGAGGCATCGCCCATGAGCGAGCTGCAAATCGGCCTGCTGGGAATAGGCGCCCTGGTGGTTGTTGGCGTGCTGATATACAACAGGCTTCAGGAGGCGCGGCTCAGGCGCCAGTCCGAAGAGGTCTTCGGCTCGCGCCACGACGACGTGCTTCTTGGAGCCAAGGAAACGGCCCGGCGGCCAGCGCATTCGAACGAGCGTATCGAGCCCACTTTGTCAGCGCCACCGGGCGAGTACGCCGCCACGGCCGGCAGCACGCTGAATACCGGTATCGATTTTATTGTCACCCTGGATGCTCAAAAAGCGGTTTCCGGGGAGGCAATTTCCACTGCGATCGTCGACGCTCTGGGCGGCCCCGCCAAGGCAGTCGGTTGGGAAGGCTACAACCGGCAGACGGCGAGCTGGGAGCCCTTGGCTGCGGCCGGTGAATACGGGCGCTTGCGCGCCGGGCTGCAGCTTGCCGACCGCAAAGGTGCGGTGAGTCAACAGAATCTGTCGGATTTCAGCGCCATGGTGCAGGCTGTAGCGCAGGCCATAGGCGCGAGCATCACCTTGGAAGAGTCCGCGGAAGCCTTGAAGCGGGCGCAGCAACTCGACGCGCTGTGTGCCGATGTCGACGTGCAGATCGGGCTGAATTTGGTCGCGCGCAGCGGTGCGATTGCCGGCACCAGAATTCGTGCCCTGGCCGAAGCCCACGGACTCAGGCTGGAAGAAGATGGCAGATTTTGCCGCCGAGACGAAAGCGGTCTCGAGCTCTATAGCCTGTGCAATTCGGAGCCGCAGGCGTTTTCCGCTGAGGGCATGAAGACACTTACCTCCAGGGGCTTGACCTTGTTGTTCGACGTCGCCAGGGTGCCTGGCGGACTTGCCACTTTTGACCGCTTCATCGAATTCGTGCACGCTCTCGCCGACGCCTTGTCTGCCGGGATCGTCGACGACAATCGCCAGCCCCTGGATGATGCCGGGCTGCGCAAGATACGTGATCAGCTGCAGGCGCTCTACGCCGGCATGGAGCAACAGGGAATCCCGGCAGGCAGCCCGCTGGCACTGCGCCTGTTTTCCTGATGGCCGCGGCGAAAGCGGCGCGGGCGCTTGCGCGAAAGCTGCGCGCCGAGTTGGAGCGTCATAACCATCAGTATTACGTCCTCGACCAGCCATCGGTGAGCGACGCCGAGTACGACCGGCTGTTTCGCGAACTGCAGCAACTTGAAAGCGAGTATCCGGAACTCGTCAGCCCCGATTCACCGACCCAGCGTGTAGGCGGGACACCGCTGCGGGAGTTCGATCAGTTTGCGCACCGCACCCCCATGCTCTCGCTCAACAACGCTTTTTCCGCGGAAGAGGTGATGGCATTCGACAAGCGCGTAGGCGAGGCTCTGAAGTCATCCATTATTGAATATCTGGCGGAACCAAAGTTTGACGGCCTTGCCGTCAGCCTGACCTATGCACGGGGCGAATTTGCGCAGGGAGCGACCCGCGGCGACGGCTACTCCGGCGAGGACGTGACTCCCAATCTTCGCACCGTCAAAAGCATTCCACTGCGTTTAAGCGGCGTAGCGGTACCCGAGTTGCTCGAAATTCGCGGCGAAGTGCTCATGTACCGGCGCGACTTCGAGCGTATGAACCAGCGCCAGCGTGCCAATGGAGAGAAACAATTCGTCAATCCGCGCAATGCCGCCGCAGGCAGCCTGCGCCAGCTCGATTCGCGCATTACTGCGCGCCGCCCATTGCGCTTCTTCGCCTACGCGGTCGGCGTGATCGAGGGCGCTGCAGCGCCGGAAACGCACAGCGAGCTGGAACACTGGCTGGAAAAACTGGGCCTGCCCGTTTGCCCGGAACGGCGCGTGGTTAGCGGTGCGCCGGGACTGTTGCAGTACTATGGCGCGATCGGCGCACGCCGCGCCGACCTGCCCTACGACATCGACGGCGTGGTGTACAAGGTCAACAGTCTCGCCGCGCAGGAGCGATTGGGTTACGTCGCGCGTGCGCCGCGCTTTGCCATTGCGCATAAATTTCCGGCAGAAGAGGCGAGCACCGAGGTGCAGGCCATCGAGGTGCAGGTAGGGCGCACCGGTGCCCTGACCCCGGTCGCCCGGCTGAAGCCCGTGTTTGTCGGCGGGGTTACCGTTACCAACGCGACGCTGCACAACCTGGATCAGGTGCGCGCCAAAGACGTGCGCGTAGGCGACAGCGTCATTGTGCGTCGCGCCGGCGACGTCATCCCGGAAGTCGCGCGCGTGCTCGCGGAGAAACGCCCGTCCGGCAGCGTGGAGTTTCAGATGCCCGGCGCCTGCCCGGATTGCGGCGCCAAGGTCGAGCGCCTTGAGAGCGAAGCGGTGTATCGTTGCACCGGCGGATTGTTCTGCCCTGCGCAGCGCAAGCAGGCGCTGCTGCACTTCGCCTCGCGTCGCGCCATGGACATAGAGGGGCTGGGGGAGAAGCTGGTCGATCAGCTGGTCGAAGGCGGCATTGTGCATACACCCGCCGACCTCTACCGCCTCGGCGTCGCCAAGCTTGCCGGGCTGGAGCGCATGGCGGACAAATCGGCATCCAATGTGGTGGCTGCGATCGAAAAGAGCAAGCAGGCCTCGCTTGCGCGGTTTATTTTTGCGCTCGGCATCTATCACGTGGGAGAAGAGATCGCAAAGATTCTCGCACACCATTTTGCCTCTCTAGCGAAACTGCTCTATGCCGACTGGGAAGCGTTGATCGCAGAGAAGGAGCGCGTACAGAAGGAAAATACGCGCCGGCGCAACAAGGACGAAAGCCTGCTCGCGCCGGTCCTTCCCGGTGTCGGCCCGGAGATCATCCAAAGCGTGGCCAATTTCCTGGGCCAGCCGCACAACCGCGAAGTGATCGAACAGTTGCGCGCATGCGGCGCCGTGAACGAGGCCGAAACGATTGTGGCGGACACGCCGCGCGGGAGCCTCGGCGGCAAAACCTTTGTGCTAACCGGCAGTTTGCCAAATCTGAGCCGCGAAGAGGCCAAGGTGCTGATCGAGGCCCAGGACGGCAAGGTGGTAGGATCGGTATCCGCAAAGACCGACTATGTGGTAGCGGGAAGCGAGGCCGGCAGCAAGCTCGCCAAAGCGGAACAACTTGGAATTGCAGTCCTCAACGAGGCCGAATTGCTGCAATTGCTGAAAGGAAGTCGATGATACGCGTGCGCAAATGTGTGTTCCCGGTGGCTGGCATGGGCAGCCGCTTTTTGCCCGCGACCAAGGCCAGCCCGAAAGAGATGATGCCAGTGGTGGACAAGCCGCTGATCCAGTACGCCGTGGAAGAAGCGGTCGCGGCGGGCATGACCGACATGATATTCATCACCGGCCGCAACAAGCGCACGATCGAGGACCATTTCGACAAGGCGTACGAGGTGGAGGCCGAGCTGGCGGCGCGCGGCAAGCTGGACTTGCTCGAACTGGTTCAGGGCATCGTTCCCAAGCATGTCAACTGCATTTATATCCGCCAACCCGAAACCCTGGGCCTGGGCCATGCGGTGCTGTGCGCCGAACCGGTGGTCAATGACGAACCGTTCGCGGTGATCCTGGCTGATGACCTGATCGACGGCGTGCCCCCAGTGCTGAAGCAAATGGCGCAGGTGTATGCCGAGCACCAGTGTTCGGTGCTTGGGGTGGAGGAAGTGCCGCGCGCGAACACAGCGCAATACGGCATAGTCAAGACCGACGGAGGCGATCCGGCTGCGGTCAGCGCCATCGTGGAAAAACCGCAGCCGAAGGATGCGCCGTCCACACTGGCGGTGGTTGGCCGCTATATCCTCAACCCGCGCATTTTTCATCATCTGGCTGGAGTGCGGGCGGGAGCGGGAGGTGAAATTCAGCTGACCGACGGCATTGCGGCTCTGTTGCACGAAGAAAAGGTGCTGGCCTACCGCTTCAAGGGCGTGCGCTACGACTGCGGGTCCAAGCTTGGCTATCTTCGCGCCACCGTCGCTTATGGGAAAAAGCATCCCGAAGTCGGCGCCGATTTCAGCGCTTACCTGAAGTCGCTCTAGGGCTCGGGTCCACGCTGCGCATGGACCGAACGGCACGCGCCTGGGAGATACTCGAAGCGGCTGAGTTGATTCACAGCGCGGCCGAGGTGGATGCCGCCATCGTGCGCGTCGCAGCGGAAATCACCGAGGTGCTGAAACATAAATACCCGCTCGTGCTTTCGGTGATGGGCGGGGCGGTGGTGTTCACCGGCCGGATCCTGCCGTTGCTGAATTTTCCCCTGGACTTCGAAATTATCCACGCATCGCGCTATGGCAGCGCCACCAGCGGCGGACCAGTCGACTGGAAAGTCGAACCCACGGGTAATGTCGCCGACAGGGTCGTGCTGGTGCTCGACGATATCCTCGACATCGGCGACACTATGCTGGCGATACGGGCGCGCGTTCTCGGACTGGGCGCGCGGGCGTTTTACAGCGCCGTGCTCACCGACAAGCGAAAGGCCAGTGCCAAACCGATCCACGCGGATTTCGTCGGCCTCTCCCTGCCGGATCGCTTTGTGTTCGGCTGCGGCATGGACGTGGACGGCGCCTGGCGCAATCTGCCGGCGATCTATGCGTTGCGGCAGGACCACAGGGCGTGAACGGGCGCCGCCGGCTCGTCTCGCATCCGCTCTGCCGTGGTACTATCGCGGCCGTCCCATGTCCAGGTGACACCCTTCTGATCTTCTTCGCCATGCAATGTTAGCCATCATCGGCGGCAGCGGCCTGACCCAGCTGTCCAATCTCGACATCACCCGCCGCCTGGCAGTGCGCACGCCCTATGGGGAACCCTCGAGCGCGCTGAGCTTTGGCCGCATTGCCGGGAAGGAAGTGCTGTTCCTCGCACGGCACGGCCACGGTCATTCCATTCCGCCGCACGAGGTGAACTATCGCGCGAATATCTGGGCGCTGAAAGAGCAGGCAGTGGAGAGCGTGGTATCGGTCGCATCGGTGGGTGGCATACGCGCCGACATGCAGCCGGGCGTCATTGCCGTGCCGCACCAGATAATCGACTACACCTGGGGGCGCAAGAACACCTATTTCGAGGGTGGGGAGCAGCCCGTTACCCACATCGATTTCACCGAACCTTATTCGGCGCCATTGCGCGGCCGCATCCTCGACGCCGCCCGCGCCTGCGGCGAGCCGGTAGTGGAGGAGGGGGTCTACGCCTCTACCCAGGGCCCGCGCCTTGAGACTGCGGCCGAAATAGACCGGCTGGAGCGCGATGGCGCAGACCTCGTCGGCATGACCGGCATGCCAGAGGCGGCGCTGGCGCGGGAGGCGGACCTCGCTTATGCCACCATCGCCGTGGTAGCGAATTCCGCGGCGGGCCGCGCTAACAGCCTGCACGCCATATGCATGGAGGACATCGAGCAGGTGCTGCAGACGTCGCTCGCGCGCGTGCGCCGAATCATCGAGCAACTGGCGTCGGACGCATGATCCGCGAAGTGCTCAAGATGGGCGATCCACGCCTGCTGCAAGCAGCGCGGCCGCTGGAGACTTTCGACACGCCCGAACTGCACGCCCTTCTGGACGACATGCGCGACACCATGGCCCATCTAAGCGGCGCAGGCCTCGCCGCGCCGCAGATCGGCGTTGGATTGCAGGTCGTGATTTTCGGCGTGGCGCAGAACGCGCGCTACCCGCAGGCCGAGGAGGTGCCGGATACCGTGCTCATCAACCCGCTGCTGACGCCGCTCTCGGACGAGCTTGAAGAAGACTGGGAAGGCTGCTTGTCGGTGCCGGGCTTGCGCGGCATGGTGCCGCGACATGTGCGACTGCGTTACCAGGGTTTTGACGAGCGCGGCAATCCGATCGACCGCAGCGTCAGTGGCTTCCACGCCCGCGTCGTGCAGCACGAATGCGATCATCTGCTGGGTATTTTGTACCCGATGCGCATCCGCGATTTCAGCAAATTCGGCTTTATTCAGGCCCTGTTCCCCGGCGAGGAAATCCTCGACGAGTGAATCTCAACAGACCCTAGTCGTGTTGCAATGCATCGAGCAGATCGCTCTCCAGTTGCAGCACAATCCTGGGTTTGGAGAGCGCCTCGCCCGAGACCAGGAATACGTCTTCGGCACGCTCGCCCAGCGTCACTATCTTGGCCGTAATCAGATTGACGCCGTACCTTCCCAGCACCAGCGCGATGGCATAGAGCAGACCGGGGCGATCGCCGGCGATGATGGACAAGGCGTAGCGCGCACCTTTTTCATCCGGACGAATGTGCACTTCGGGTGTAATCGGGAAATGCCGGACCTGGCGCGACACGCGGCCGCGGGTGGGCGGGTGCAGGGGTGTCTGGCGCTGCAAACGCTCGCTCAGATCGGTCTCGATCAGATTGATCATGTCGCGATAATGCGGGTTGTTGCCCGGCCCGAGCAGCAGGAAGGTGTCCAGGGCATAGCCGCGGCCCGTGGTGTGGATGCGGGCGTCTGCGATGCTGTAGTTGATCTGTTCAAAATAGCCGCAGATGCGCGCGAACAGGTCGCGCTGGTCGCGCGTATAGATCATCACTTGCAGCCCTTCGCCTATGGGTGACAGGCGCGCTTTCACT
Source organism: Burkholderiales bacterium (assembly GCA_919902965.1). Classification (GTDB taxonomy): domain Bacteria; phylum Pseudomonadota; class Gammaproteobacteria; order Burkholderiales; family SG8-39; genus 2-12-FULL-64-23. The sequence goes on along the minus strand of CAKKSJ010000110.1, from coordinate 12,889 downwards.
ACCGGGCGCTCGGTATCGACCCGGTAGTGCAGGGTGCGCGTCTGCCAGGCGATGTCCTGCGCGTCGTGGCGCAGAAAATAGGCCACATCGAGCTCGCTCCAAAGTTTGTCCTTGACCTCGTCCGACAAGGCATAGAGGCGCAGCAGGCGCAGCGCTTCATCCTGCTTGGCCTGGATGTCCTGCTCGAAGCCGATGCTATCGCCCCGCAGCAGGCGCCGGGCGAGCAGGAACAGGTCTTCCAGCAGCTTGCCTTTCCAGGCATTCCATACCTTGGGACTGGTGCCGCGCACGTCGGCCACGGTGAGCAGGTAGAGCGCGGTAAGCCTGCGCTCGGTCTTTGCCGTACTCGCGAAGGCCTCGATAACGTCGGGGTCGGATAGATCCTGCTTCTGTGCGATCGAGGACATGGTCAAATGATGCTCGACCAGGAATTCCACCAGTTCCGTGTCTTCGCGCGACAGGCCGTGGGCGCGGCAGAAGCCGCGCGCGTCGCGCATGCCGAGCTTGGAGTGGTCGCCGCCGCGGCCTTTGGCGATGTCATGGAACAAGGCGGCAACATAAAGCAGCCAATGGCGCTCGAACCCCGCGATCAGGCGGCTGCACTGCGGATACTCGTGGGAGAATTCGACCATGGTGAAGCGACGCAGATTGCGTATGACGTTGAGGATGTGCTGGTCAACGGTATAGGCGTGGAACAGATCGTATTGCATCTGCCCGACTATTTTGCCGAACGCAGGCAGATAACGCCCGAGAATGGAATACTGATTCATGCGCCGCAGCGCATGCACCAGGCCGCTGGGTTGCTGCAATATTTGCAGGAACAGCGCGCAATTGGCCGGGTCGCGCCCGAAACGGGCGTCGATCCGGGCGCGCGCGCGCCACAGTGCGCGCAGCGTAGTCGCGCTCATGCCCTTCAGTTCGGAATGCTGCTGCAGCAGCAGGACGCTTTCCAGGATGGCGCTGGGCTGACGCTCAAACAGATCGGGTTCGCGCACCTCCAGCAGCTCGTGCGTGGCCTGGAAGCGTTCGTTGAGGATTTCCGGCGGGCTGTCTTCGCCGGAGAGCAACTGCACGCCGATATTCTGCAGCAGCAAGGTATTGAGCTGCGTGATCGCCTTGGCCGTGCGGTAATAGCGCTGCATCATCTGCTCGCTGGCGCGTTTGCTCGGCGTGTCGACAAAGCCGAGCTGTGCCGCAAGACCGGCCTGATAGTCGAACAGAATCCGGTCTTCGCGGCGACCCGCGAGGTAATGCAGGCGGATACGCAGCTCGTTCAGAAATTTCTGGTAGCACGCCGCCTGGCGCGCTTCGACGGGGGTGATCAGTTCACGCGCGGCCAGTTGCATCCAGTTTTCACCCAATCCGGCAGAGCGGCTGATCCAAAGGATCGCCTGCAAATCGCGCAATCCCCCCGGTGCCTCTTTCAAATTGGGTTCGAGGTTGTACGGGCTTTCCTGGTATTTCCCATGGCGTTGCTCTTGCTCCAGGCGCTTGGACTGGAAAAAATCCACGGGATCAAGGTGCGCGCGCATGGCGTTGGTGAAGGCTGTAAACAGGCCGCGGCTGCCGGCGAGCCAGCGTGCTTCCAGCAGGCTGGTCTGGACGGTAATGTCCTTGGCTGATTCGAACAGGCATTCGTCGATGGTGCGCACGCCATGACCAGGCTCAAGTCCGTTATCCCAGAGACTGCCGATCAATGCCTCCAGTTTGGCCTTCAGCGCGGCGTCCGGCTCGCAGGGAAGGAGCACCAGCAGATCGACGTCGGAATGGGGAAAAAGCTCGCCGCGCCCGTATCCGCCCACTGCGGCAAGTGCCAGCGAGCCGGGCAGGGCCGCTTCCTTCCACAAAATTCTGAGCGCTCGGTCTATGAGCAGTCGGTGCTGGCGCAGCAGGCGCCGCGCCTCGCCGCCGCCGGCATAGTGTACGCACAGATCCCGCCGATCCTGCTGCAGTTGATCACGCAGGCTGCTTGCAGAGCGCCGGACCTCAGCCGGCCATTGCGTTTCAGGCATTCGTCGGGTGAGTTTTCGGGCCGGACCTGGCAGGAGCGCCGGCCGACAGCGTCAACACCTCGTGTCCGGTTTGAGTCACAAGCACAGTGTGCTCCCATTGAGCAGACAAGCTGTGGTCCTTGGTGACGATGGTCCAGCCGTCGGAGAGTTCGCGTATTGCCGGTTTGCCGGCATTGATCATGGGTTCGATGGTGAATATCATGCCAGGCTGCAACGGAATGCCTGTGCCCGCACGGCCGTAATGGAGCACTTGCGGTTCTTCATGAAACTTCCTTCCAATTCCATGACCGCAGAATTCACGTACCACGCTGTAACCGTGTCCCTCGGCATGATTCTGGATCGCGGCCCCGATGTCGCCCAGATGGGCGCCCGGTTTGACCGCCTCTATGCCCATCCACATGCATTCGTAGGTGGTTTCGCACAAGCGGCGCGCCTGGATGGCAGGTTCGCCGATACAGAACATGCGGCTGGTGTCGCCGTGGTAGCCGTCCTTGATCACCGTGATGTCGATGTTGACGATGTCACCGTGCTTCAATTGCTTTTCGCCGGGAATACCGTGACAGACTTGGTGGTTGATCGAGGTGCAGATCGACTTGGGATAGGGTTGGTAGCCCGGCGGCGCGTAATGCAGGGGTGCCGGGATGGTCTTCTGCACTTTGACCATGTAGTCGTGGCAAAGCTCGTCCAGTTCGCCTGTCGTAATCCCGGATTTGACATGCGGCGCAATGAAATCAAGCACTTCCCCTGCGAGGCGCCCGGCGACACGCATTTTTTCGATTTCTTCCTGGGTCTTGATGTGGATGCTCATCTGCGCGCTGTACTCAAAGGGTGGGAAGGATAATGGATAGCTGCGGCGAAAGAAAGCTCCACTTGTAGCCTGGTCTCGGATTCGGATCGATCGAAAATACACCGTTGCCGGCCTGGACCATGGTGCCAGGCAAAGTTTATTCCGGGCAGCGCCGGGGTTCGCCCCGGCGCGCATGCAAGGCTTAATCTGCTGTTTAGTTGTGGATTTCTTGAGTAGAACTCAGGCTTCATGATATACTATTCCGCTAGTCAGCTTTCTTGGCTAAATTTGATCCGCCCCTCTTTAGGGTGCCCCTTGCGGGGTTATGAACGAGCCGGGCGGCTATGACCAACCCTAAACGGAGAAGTTTGAATGTCTACTACTATGCGTCAAATGCTGGAAGCCGGGGTGCATTTCGGCCATCAGACCCGCTTCTGGAACCCGAAAATGGCGCCTTTCATTTTCGGCCATCGCAACAAAATCCACATCGTCAATTTGGAAAAGACCCTGGTCATGTACCAGGAGGCGATGAAATACGTGAAAAAGCTGTCCTCGAACAAAGGCACCATCATGTTCGTGGGCACCAAACGCCAGGCACGCGAGATCATCAAGGAAGAGGCATTGCGCTGTGGAGCGCCTTACGTCGACCATCGTTGGCTGGGCGGCATGCTGACCAACTTCAAAACCGTCAAGCAGTCGATCAAGCGCCTGAAGGAGATGGAAACGATGCTCGCCGACGGCAGCCTGGAGAAGATGCCGAAAAAAGAGGCACTGGGCATCCAGCGCGAGCTGGTCAAATTCGAGCGCAGCCTGGGCGGCATCAAGGAACTTACCGGAGTGCCCGATGCCTTGTTCATCATTGACGTCGGCTATCAGAAGGGCGCAGTGGTCGAGGCCAACAAGCTGGGCATACCGATTATCGGCGTGGTTGACACCAACCATTCGCCTGAGGGCATTACCCATGTGATTCCGGGCAACGACGATTCCAGTCGCGCGATCCGCCTGTACGCCCGCGGCGTGGCGGATGCGATTCTCGAGGGCCGGGACATGTCGGTGCAGGAGATCGTTGCAGGTGGTGGTGCGGACGAGTTTGTAGAATTGGAAACACAGGAAGAGTCCGCGGACTGAACGGCAAGGGCAACGCCGTGCAAAGGGGGCGCAAGCCCCTTTTTTTGAACTACGAGGAGCAAAGAAATGGCAGAAGTAACCGCAGCCATGGTCAAAGAGCTGCGCGAAATCACCGGCCTTGGCATGATGGAATGCAAGAAGGCACTGGTGGAAACCAGCGGCGACCTGAAGTCCGCTGAAGATTTGTTGCGCGTCAAAAGCGGTGCCAAAGCGAACAAGGCGGCCGGGCGCATCGCGGCCGAAGGCGTGATCGGCGCCTATCTGGCGTCTGACGGCAAAATTGCAGCATTGGTGGAAGTGAATTGCGAGACAGATTTCGTCGCCAAGAATGCGGATTTTCTCGAATTCGCGTCGGCGCTCGCAAAACTCGTGGCAGAGCATAGCCCGGCCGATGTTGCCGCACTGTCTGCGCTCAAACTGGAAGCTGGCACGATAGAGGCCAGGCGCCAGGCTCTGGTGCAGAAAATTGGCGAAAACCTGAGCATACGACGGTTCCACAGGATCCACACGGACGCCAAGCTGGCGCAGTACCTGCACGGCGTGAAAATCGGTGTGCTGGTCGAGTTTGAGGGTGAGGATGAAGTTGGCAAGGACCTCGCCATGCATATCGCGTTCGCCAAGCCACAGTTCCTGTCGCGCGATGAAGTTGCCCCGGAGCTCGTCGCGCGTGAGCGCGACGTTCTTGCCGCACGTGCCCGCGAATCAGGCAAGCCTGCCAATATTGTCGAAAAGATGGTCGAAGGCGGCCTGGGCAAGTTCTTTGGGGAAATTGCGCTGCTGGGACAGGCTTTCATCAAGGATGACAAGCTGACCGTGGAAAAAATGCTGGCCGCAAAGCGTGCCAAGCTGCTTAGCTACAGATTTTTCGTGGTAGGAGAGGGCATCGATAAAAAATCGAATGATTTCGCCGCCGAAGTGGCGGCCCAGGCCAAAGCAGCGGCGGGTTGAACGCCGTGTCCGCAGCGCCAGCGTACAAGCGCATTCTGCTCAAGCTGTCGGGCGAAGCCCTGATGGGCGACGATGCATACGGTATCAACCGGACGACCATCGACCGCATCGTTGCGGAAATCGCCGTGGTCGCAGCAATGGGCCTGGAAATAGCGGTAGTGATCGGCGGCGGTAATATTTTTCGGGGCGTTGCACCGGCCGCCGCCGGTATGGATCGTGCAACCGCCGATTACATGGGGATGCTGGCTACCGTGATGAACGCGCTTGCTTTGCAGGACGCGATGCGCCGCGGCGGCCTTAACGGCCGGGTGCAATCAGCGCTCAATATCGAGCAGGTTGTGGAACCCTATATCCGCGGCAAGGCGATGCGCTACCTCGAAGAGGGAAAGATCGTGATTTTTGCCGCGGGCACCGGCAATCCCTTTTTCACTACCGATACTGCGGCGGCCTTGCGCGGTACCGAGATGGGCTGTGATATCGTGCTCAAGGCAACCAAAGTGGACGGCGTCTATAGCGCCGATCCCAACACTGATCCAAGGGCCAAACGCTACGCCAGGCTCAGCTTTGACGATGCCATTAACCAGAACCTCAAGGTTATGGATGCCACGGCCTTGACCCTGTGTCGCGACCAGAAGCTGCCGATCAACGTGTTCAGCATATTCAAGACAGGGGCGCTGAAACGTGTCGTAATGGGCGAAGACGAAGGCACATTGGTACATAGTTGAATGAAGGGGTTGATCATGATTGCTGATGTCAAGAAGACCGCCGAGCAGAAGATGCACAAGTCGCTCGAAGCGCTGAAAGCCGACCTTGGCAAGGTTCGCACCGGGCGTGCACACACCGGCATCCTCGACCACATCTCCGTTGATTATTACGGTACGCAGATGCCGATAAACCAGGTCGCCAACCTGACCCTGATAGACGCGCGCACCATCGGCATTGCGCCCTGGGAAAAAAAGATGGGCGCAGTCATAGAAAAGGCGATTCGTGATTCGGATCTCGGGCTCAATCCGTCCTCGCAGGGCGAACTGATCCGTGTGCCCATGCCCGCGCTCACAGAGGAGCGCCGGCGCGAACTGATCAAAGTGGTCAAATCCGAAAGCGAGAATGCCAAGGTGGCGGTGAGAAATCTGCGACGGGACGCCAACCACCACCTCAAGGAAATGCTCAAGCAGAAAACCGTATCCGAGGACGACGAGCGCCGCGCGCAGGAAGATATCCAGAAGCTCACCGACAAGTTCATTGCCGAAATCGACAAACTGCTCGCCGTCAAAGAAACCGACTTGATGGCGGTTTGACCGGCGCACCGCCCAGACCGAGACATTCATGGCTTCCTTTTCCAGCTCGACGCGCGATATACCGCAAGTAAAGGAGATCCCGCGGCATATTGCGATCATCATGGATGGCAACGGACGCTGGGCCAAGCAGCGCATGCTGCCGCGCGCGGCCGGCCACAAGCGCGGCGTTGAGATAGTGCGCGAGGTTGTCAAAGCCTGCGTCGCGCGAAACGTTGAATATCTGACCCTGTTCGCATTCAGTTCGGAGAACTGGCGCAGGCCGGCCGAAGAAGTGTCCATGCTGAAGCAGCTTTTCATCATGGCGCTGGAGCGGGAAGCAGAAAAACTGCACCGCAACGGCATACGTCTGCGCATAGTGGGTGACATCGCGCCGTTCGGCAAAAAGATCATCGAGTTGGCAGCGCGCGCCGAGCAGCTGACTCAGGCCAACAAGAGCATGACGCTCACCATTGCGGCAAATTACGGCGGGCGTTGGGATTTGATGCAGGCCATGCAGCGCCTGATCGACGCAAATCCGGAGCAGCGCGGCGGATTTACGGAGGAACAGTTTGCCTGCTTTCTTTCCATGGCCTATGCGCCGGAGCCAGACCTGTTCATCCGCACCGGCGGTGAACAGCGCATCAGCAATTTCCTGCTTTGGCAACTCGCCTACAGCGAGTTTTATTTCACCGATACCCTGTGGCCCGATTTTAACGCGGCGGCGCTGGATAAGGCGATCGAGTCCTATCAGCGGCGCGAGCGTCGCTTCGGCCGCACCAGCGAGCAACTCGAACTCGCCCGACAGGCGCCCCAGATTAAGACGGAGCTCGCCTGAGAGCCGGCCGGGTGCGTTGATCGATGCTCAAGACGCGGTTGATCACGGCGTTCGTAATGTTGGTCTTGTTTCTGGGGGCATTGTTCTGGCTTCCACCACGCGCCTGGGCCGCATTTGCCGGCGTATTGCTAATCCCCGCCGCATGGGAGTGGGGCAAACTGATCAAGCTCCGGCCCAACGCCTGCGGCCTCTACGTCATTCTTGTCGCCGCCGCTTGTGCTTCCTTGTTCGGGTGGGAGCAGCAAGATAACCCGATCGGCCGGGGTGGAGCACAAACCGCGGTCTATATGGGTGCCGGCCTGTTCTGGATGATCGTCGTACCTGTTTGGCTGTGGCGTTCCCGACTGCCCCGGTCGCGCTGGCTGGGCGCACTCACCGGACTCGTCGTCCTGGTGCCTACCTGGCTCGCGCTGGTGGAACTGCGCATCCTCGGCCCCTGGCTGTTATTGCTGCTGATGTCGGTCGCGTGGATATCGGACAGCGCTGCCTATTTTGCCGGGCGCCGCTTTGGCCGGCATAAGCTCGCTCCCTCCATCAGTCCCGGGAAGAGCTGGGAAGGCGTGGCCGGGGCGGTGCTGGCGGTGAGCGCCTACGCTGTGCTGTGGAGTTACGCATGGCAGCAGTATTTTCCTCCGGCTTTGAAATCCCTGCGCTTCGGGGCTGTCGGCATGTTGTTGTTTCTGTGGTTGCTCACCGCGATCGGCGTCTACGGGGATTTGTTTGAATCGGCACTGAAGCGGCAGGCCGGCGTCAAGGATAGCGGCGTATTGTTGCCCGGACATGGCGGCGTGCTCGATCGCATCGATGCCATTACCGCGGTATTGCCGGTGGCGGCGCTGGCCTATTTGCTATGAGCAGGCTGCAGAATCTCGCGATCCTCGGGGCGACCGGTTCCATCGGACGCAACACCCTGGATGTGGCCGAGCGCTATCCGCAGCGCTTCCGCATATTCGCGCTGAGCGCAAACGAGCGCATGGATGAACTGGCCGATCTATGCCTGCGCCACCGGCCGCGCTACGCGGTGGTCGCGCAATCGGTCCAGGCCGATGCGCTACGCCGGCGTCTGGAAGCGGGCGTCACGGAAGTCCTGACCGGTCCGCAGGGATTGGAGCGCATTGCGGCCCATGCCGAAACCGATTGCGTCATGGCCGCGATCGTGGGCGCGGCCGGACTTGCTCCCACCATCGCCGCGGCGCGCGCCGGAAAAAAACTCCTGCTCGCGAACAAGGAAGCCCTGGTCATGGCCGGGCCGATATTCATGCAAGCAGTGCGCGCGCACGGCGCGGTCCTGCTGCCCATAGACAGCGAGCACAATGCCGTATTCCAATGCCTGCCGGATCCGTTTTCAGGCGACCTGCGCAGCCACGGCGTACGGCGTGTGCTGTTGACGGCATCGGGCGGACCATTCCGCGATATCCCGCTGGAGCGTTTGCACAGCGTGACGCCGGACGAAGCCTGTGCCCATCCCAACTGGGTGATGGGCCGCAAGATTTCGGTGGATTCTGCCACCATGATGAACAAGGCGCTCGAAATCATCGAAGCGCACTGGCTGTTCGGCGCGACCCACGAACAGATCGACGTAGTGGTTCATCCGCAGAGCGTAGTGCATTCGATGGTGGAATACGCGGACGGCTCGGTCATCGCCCAACTCGGCAACCCCGACATGCGCACGCCGATCGCGCACGCCCTGGCTTACCCCGAACGGATCGAAGCCGGTGTCGGTTCGCTCGATTTGTCTGTCATCAGCAGACTCGATTTCGTCGCACCGGATTTCGCGCGCTTTCCCGCGCTGCGGCTGGGCTATCGTGCGCTGAAGGAAGGCGGAACGAGCCCGGCGACGCTGAACGCTGCGAATGAGGTTGCGGTGAGCGCTTTTCTCGGGCGACGCCTTCCTTTCCTGGCCATTACCGCGGTAATCGAGGCGGTGATGGACGAATTGCATCCGCGCGCGCTTACCAGCCTTGACGATGTGATCAACGCCGATCTTAGCGCGCGCAGACATGCCCAGATCCAGGTCGAGGCGATGACGGTCTAGCCATGAGCCTTTTGTATACCATCGCCGCATTTCTGCTCGCGCTCGGCGCGCTGGTCGTCGTGCACGAGTACGGCCACTACCTCGTCGCTCGGCTCTGCGGCGTAAAGGTTTTGCGCTTCTCCATCGGTTTCGGCATGCCGCTATGGAAGAAGCGCTACGGTCGCGATCAGACCGAATGGGTGGTGGCCGCGGTGCCCCTGGGCGGCTATGTGAAAATGCTGGACGAGCGCGAGGGCGAGGTGGCGCCGCAGGAACTCGACCGCGCCTTCAACCGGCAGAATGTGTGGCGGCGCTACGCCGTGGTCATCGCCGGGCCGCTTGCCAACTTTTTGTTCGCCATACTGTTGTACTGGCTGCTGTTCATGCACGGCGTTCAGGAAGCACGGCCCATAGTGGATCTGCCGCAGCCGGGTACGGTGGCAGCAAGCGCCGGTTTTGAGGCCGGAGAAACCATACGTGCCCTAAATGGGGAAGCGGTGGCATCGTGGCAGGACGTCCGCTGGCGCATGTTGCAGCTCGCGCTGGAGCGTCAGCGGGTAAAGGTCGAGGTACTCAACCGGACCAAGCAGATCAACTGGCGCACGCTGGATTTGTCCCGTTTCGATGCCGAGCAACTGCAAGGCGATACCTTGACTTTGATCGGCCTGAGGCTTTATCGACCGGAAATCAAGCCGGTGATCGGCCAGGTTGTGGCCGCCGGTGTGGCGGAACGGGCCGGCTTGCAGGCAGGCGATCAGATCCTTGCGGCCGACGGCAAGCCGGTTTCTTCCTGGAATGAACTGGTGCAGTTTGTGCGCAGCCATCCGGGGATTGAACTCAAGCTGACCTATCGGCGCGGCAACGATCGGCGCGAACTGGTGCTGGTTCCGGAAACAGTGCAACAGAACGGCGCCAGCATAGGCCGCATCGGCGCGGCGGCGCAACTGGAGCGGCGTGCTTTGGATGAATTCGTTACCGTGGTACGCTACGGCGTCGTCGACGCGCTGGTCAAGGCAACGCAAAAGACCTGGGACACGTCGGTGTTCAGCCTGAAGATGCTCGGGCGCATGCTGGTCGGGCAGGTGTCATGGAAGAACATCAGCGGGCCGGTAACCATCGCCGATTATGCAGGGCAGTCGGCGCAGCTGGGATTGACTTCATACCTGAGCTTTCTTGCGCTGATCAGCATCAGCCTCGGCGTACTCAACCTGCTGCCGATTCCCTTATTGGATGGGGGGCATTTGATGTATTATACGATCGAAATTTTCAAGGGCAGCCCGGTATCGGATCGGATAATGGAGTTCGGCCAAAAACTTGGTCTGACACTGCTCCTGGTTCTGATGGCGTTTGCCTTTTATAACGATATTAACCGCTTGATCTCCGGCTGAACCTAACCATGACCAGATTCCTCCTTGCTGCATTTGTCTGCCTGTGGGCCGGCTTAGCGCAGGCGTTCGATCCTTTCGTGGTGCGCGATATCCGCGTCGAAGGCATTCAGCGTATCGAGGCCGGCACCGTTTTCAGCTATCTGCCGGTCAAGGTCGGCGAGACCATGACCGAGGAAAAAGCGGCTGCGGCAATCAAGGCCTTGTTTGCCACGGGGTTTTTCAAAGACGTGCGCCTGGAAGTCCAACGCGATGTCTTGATTGTGATGATCGAGGAACGCCCGGCGGTGTCGCAGATTGACTTTATCGGCAACAAGGAGTTCGAGAAAGAGGCATTGCTCAAGGGCCTGCGTGAAACCGGACTGGCGGAGGGGCGGTCTTTCGACAAGGCGCTGCTCGACCAGGCCGAGCAGGAAATCAAGCGACAGTACCTCTCACGCGGGCGCTACGGCGCCAGCGTAGTCACCACGGTCACTCCGCTGGAGCGCAATCGCGTCGGCGTCAGCTTTTCCATCAACGAGGGCGATGTCACCAAGATCCATCAGATCAACATCGTTGGAAACAAGGTGTACAGGGAAAAGGATCTGCTGGATCTTTTTGTGCTGCAAACGCCGGGGTGGCTGACCTGGTATACCAAGAACGACCAATATTCGAAACAGAAATTAGCCGGCGATCTGGAGAACCTGCGGTCCCATTATCTGAACAATGGTTACCTCGAGTTCAACATCGATTCAACGCAGGTATCGATCACGCCGGACAAGAAGGATATCTACATCACGGTCAACATAACCGAAGGTGAAAAATACACTGTTTCGGATCTCAAGTTGGGTGGCGAACTGTTGCTGCCCGAGGCTGAATTGCGCGCGATGATCCAGCTGAAGCCGGGAGAAACGTTCTCGCGCGAAAAACTCAGCGAGAGCACCAAGAAGATCACCGAACGGCTGGGCAACGAGGGCTATGCGTTTGCCAACGCCAATTCGGTTCCGGAACTGGACAAGTCGGCAAAGCGGGTGGCACTGACCGTCATGATAGATCCGGGCCGGCGTGTCTACGTCCGCCGCATTAACGTCTCCGGTAATACCCGCAGCCGCGACGAAGTGGTGCGCCGCGAGATGCGCCAGCTCGAAGGCGCCTACTACGACGGCGACAAGATAAAGAAATCGAAGCTGCGCCTGGATCGCCTGGGTTATTTTACGGAAGTCGAGGTCGAGACACCGGCTGTGCCCGGCACTTCTGACCAGGTTGACGTCAATTTCAAGGTCAAGGAAAGGCCGACCGGTGCGATCACCGTTGGCGCCGGTTTTTCATCCACGGAGAAGCTGATTCTGAGCGGCTCGATCACGCAGCAGAACATTTTCGGCAGCGGCAAACACGTCACCGCCGCAATCAGCACGAGCAAGATCAACCGCAACATCAGCTTGAGCTATACCGACCCCTATTACACCGTGGATGGCGTCAGCCGCGGCTTCGACCTCTACGACCGGCGTACCGACGCGTCTTTGCTGGGCCTGGGCTATTACACCACGGATACTATGGGCGGAGGCGTGCGCTTTGGCGTGCCGCTGACCGAGGTGGACAATATCGGCTTTGGCCTCGGTGCCGAAGTCACCAGGCTCGGGATCGATACCACCAGCCCGCTCCGGTATCAGGAATTTGTCGGCTTGTTTGGCAACAGAAACACCTCGGTTCCGGGAACGGTAAGCTGGTTACGCGACCAACGCGACAGCGCACTTCTGCCGACAAGAGGCACGCTAGTGCGGGCCAGTCTTGAGGCTGGGCTGCCCGGCGGAACGCTGAAATACTATAAACTCACCGAACAGGTGCAATGGTACTACCCGCTATCGCGCACCTATACCCTGAAGCTGAATGGCGAAATCGGCGCGGCCGACGGCATGGGCGGCAAGCCGCTGCCGTTCTACAAGAACCTGTACGCGGGCGGCGCATCTTCGGTGCGCGGCTATGATTCGTACTCCCTCGGACCGCGTGACGCACTTGGCTCGATTCTGGGCGGCAACAAGCGCCTGGTCGGAAACGCCGAAGTGCTGTTTCCCATGCCTGGAACGGGGACCGATCGTTCGATGCGTCTAGGCGTGTTCCTGGATGCCGGCCAGGTGTATGGGTCGGATGTGAAAATGCAATTATCTGAACTGCGCTATTCGACCGGACTTGCGTTTGTCTGGAACTCGCCCCTGGGGCCGCTGAGCCTCAGCTACGGCAAACCGCTCAACGCCAAGGCGACGGATAGCATTCAGCACGTGCAGTTCCAGTTGGGACAGGTGTTTTAGGGATTGAGGAGATCAGGTTGAAAAAACTAGCATTTGTCGCACTTGGTGTATTGATGGCAGGCAGTGCCGCAGCCGCCGAATCGAAGATCGGGTTCGTCAATACAGAAAGGGTCTTCCGCGACGCTGCACCCGCGGTTCGGGCGCAGAAAAAGATCGAACAGGAATTCGCCAAGCGGGACCAGGAAATGCAGAAGATGGCCGAGCAGATCCGCAAGTTG
>CAKKSJ010000109.1 GCA_919902965.1 Burkholderiales bacterium | reverse complement strand
CGTCCCGACGTTCACGTGCGGCTTCTTGCGCTCAAATTTAGCTTTTGACATGATCTCTGTCCTTCTTTATCAATTATCAAATTGCACAATACTCATGGTGCCGTTGGCGCGGATTGAACGCGCGACCTCTCCCTTACCAAGGGAGTGCTCTACCACTGAGCTACAACGGCGCAAACCGAATCGAGGTCGCTGACTCAAAGTTGTCAATTCCCGGTACCCGCTCCGGCTGGAGCGGGTGAAGGGAATCGAACCCTCGTCGTAAGCTTGGAAGGCTTCTGCTCTACCATTGAGCTACACCCGCGTTTCACGACCGAACCCTCTTACCACGCAACGCACACTGCCAACCCGCGTCGCAAAAACTTGGTGGAGGGGGCTGGATTCGAACCAACGTAGGCGCAAGGCCAACAGATTTACAGTCTGCCCCCTTTAACCACTCGGGCACCCCTCCGAACGAAACGGGCGATTATGCTCGTTTTCCTGTCTACAGTCAAACGCGCTTTGCCCCTGCAGCGCCGCCCTCCGTGCCTCGATTTGCATGTCCCTGTCCAGGCAGCGGGACTTGCTTGAGCCGCGCCTGCCGCGGAGTGCTAAGATTTCGGCGGCTTGCTCCATTTCAGGGAAAACCAGGCAAGCCGCGCCGCTGCGACGGCGGTGCGCCGCGCGCGCCACCCCCCGATACTGCCGAAAAGCCGAGGCGATCCCGATGAAGGAATTCCAACTCGTTTTGATTCCAGGCCTGCTCTGCGATGCGCAGCTCTGGCAATCCCAAATTGAAGATCTGGCCGATGTTGCCGATGTATGGATCGCGGACCATACGCGCTCCGCCACCATGGCCGGGGTAGCGCGCGACGTGCTCGCCGACGTACCCTTTGCCAGCTTCGCGCTCGCCGGCCTGTCGATGGGCGGCTATATTACGCTGGAAATCATGCGCCAGGCGCCGCAGCGTGTGCTCAGGCTCGCGCTGCTCGATACCGCGGCCGGCGCCGAACCGCCGCAGCAGACGCAACGACGCCTGGACTTCATCGCACTGGCCGAAGGCGGCCTTTTCGATCGCGTGACCGAAACGCTGCTGCCTCTGCTCATTCACAGCGCGCGCCTAGGCGAGCGCGCGCTCACCGACAGCATAAAATCCATGGCGAGAAACATCGGCAAGGACGCTTTCATCCGCCAGCAGCATGCCATCATGAGCCGTGCCGACAGCTTGGGCCTACTTCGGTCCATAAACTGTCCGACGCTGGTCCTTTGCGGCCGGCAGGATGCGTTGACTCCATTGGCCAGGCACGAGGAAATCGCCGCCGGCATCAAGGGCGCGCGACTCGAGGTCATCGAAGACTGCGGACACCTCTCTACCATGGAGAAACCGGCAGAAGTGAATGCAGCCCTGCGCCGCTGGCTAAGCGCCTAGCCGGACAATACACCGAGACAATTCCGGTGACGGACATGCCCCGGGGAGCACCCTAGCAGATGCCCACTTCGGCCCGCGCGCTGCCGCAGTCACTGAAGATTTTCGCCGTCTCGCCAGCGCCGACTTTGCGCGCCGTCGCGTCATCGCGAGTTCGCAGTACAATCCAAATGAGGATGCAGACTGCCTGCTATTCTTTGCCCTCGTGTGCATCCAAGAATGCGTAGGTGGATTTCGCATCTGAGCCAACGATGAGGGATAGATATGACGCAGATCAAAGGATCAAGAGAGCTTCAAGAAGATGTTCTGAAAAAAGGTCTGTGCATCGACTGCGGGGCCTGTGTAGGTCTGTGCCCGTATTTCAAGAGCTATCGTGGCACGATAGGCATGATCGCCACTTGCGCCCTAGCTGCAGGGAGATGCCATGCCCACTGTCCGAAAACCGAGGTCGATCTTGGCGAAATCACGACGGGTCTGATGGGGAAAGCGTACGACGGCGCCCCTCTGGGCCATTACCTATCCATAGCTAAAGCCAGGGCGGGAGAGAATATACGTGGCAAGGGGCGCTTCCAGAATGGCGGCGCCGTCTCGGCCCTGCTTGCCTTGGCTCTGAAAACGGGCATGATCAAGGCAGCGGCCCTGACCGGCAGGGAGGGGCTGGTCCCCACCCCCGTGTTGGCCACCAGCGAAGAGGACGTATTCGCCTGCGCGACGTCCAAGTATACGGCCGCCCCGACCATTGCCTCGGTGAACGAGTACGGCAGAAGCGGCCAGGATAAGCTCGCCGTTGTGGGAACGCCGTGCCAGATCACCGCAGTGGCTCAGGCGAAGCTCGATCCGTTGAAAAGAGAGGATTTCCGCGACCCGGTTGTCCTGACCATCGGCCTGCTTTGCACCTGGGCAGTGGACACGCGCAAGTTCATTCCCCTGATTTCCGGGCGGACCGAAATCGGCAAAGTAATCAGCATGGACGTACCGCCGCCCCCGGCGGCGGTGATGGAAATTCACACTACGGACGGAAGCTTTTCAATACCCATTGAAGAAATCCGAAACACGGTTCCCGAAGGCTGCGCCATCTGTCCGGACATGACCGCCGAACTCACGGACATTTCCGTTGGTGCGATGGAAGGAGACTATACCTGGAATACCCTGATCGTCAGGACTGCCACAGGGGCGGCTCTTGTGCAGCAGGCAGTCAGCCAAGGTTACCTGGAACTCATTGACATGCCTGCAGAGAACCTGGCAAATCTCAAGCAGGGGGCAGCCGGCAAGAAGAAGCGGGCCATAATAAAGGCAAGGGAAGGCGGACTGCTCAATACAGACCCGGCAACCGGCCGTGCAGCACTACGTATTGAGGAACGCGTAGTCGAAAGAATCCTGGCCCAAAGCTAACCGAGGAGAAATCATGTCACAACTGCTCAAAGGCCAGGCAGGAAGCCGGCATCTGCTCATGGGGAACGAGGCCATCGTCCGTGGGGCGCTGGAAGCCGGCATTAGCGTCGCCGCCGGCTATCCCGGCACCCCCTCTTCCGAGATCATCGAAAAGCTGGCCGAACTGGCCAAAGACACAGAAAACGATCTGTACGCCGAATGGTCCACCAACGAAAAAGTCGCATTGGAAGTCGCGGCTGCCGCTTCCTTCGCAGGCTTGAAGAGCATGGCTGCCATGAAGCAGCCGGGACTGAGTGTCGCCGCGGATTTCTTGCTGCATCTCTCCGCCACGGGGACCCGAGGCGGTATGGTTCTGGTTTCCTCCGACGACCCCGGCGCTATCTCCAGCACAAACGAAGGCGAGACCAGGCCTTACGCAAAGCTGATGGAAATTCCGCTACTGGAACCGGGCGACTTTCACGAAGCAAAGGAGATGACCAAGTGGGCCTTCGAACTCTCCGATACGATCAAGAACGTGGTACTTCTGCGGACCGTCACCCGGCTCTCCCACGCCAGCGGCACCGTAGTGTTCGGGCCTCTGCCGCAAGCAAAAGCCCAGGCGGTCTTCAGGCACGAAGGTTCTTTCATTGACGCAGCCGCGGGGCCTGTGCTGAGCATGCCGGTGGAATACCATCACAATCTTCAGCAACAGAAACTGCGGCAGGCAGTTGCGCTTTTCGAAAATGCGCCATTCAACACTTACGACGGCCCGGAGAACCCCGAGCTGCTGATCATCACAAGTTCCGTGTGCGGTCTTTACAGCAAGGAGGCGGTCGACCTGCTCCACGCGGAAGATCGGGTGGGGATTTTGAAGCTCGGCACCACCTGGCCGCTTCCCCCGAAATTGCTGGAAAAAAACCTCGCCCGCACCGACAAGGTTCTCATCGTCGAGGAAGTTCTGCCCTTCCTCGAAGATGAAGTCAAGGTCATGGCGATGGAACTGGCCCACCGGGTCGGAATAAAGACGTTCTACGGGAAGAAATGCGGACTTCTGCCTTCCGTGGGCGAGATGAATCCGGACAAGGTCATAGCTGCCCTTTCCACGATACTCGGGCTTCCATACCAAGGGGTGGGGCAGGATTACAAACAAAGGGCCACGGAAATTGCGCTCGCAGGATCGCCTGTTCGGGACTGGGCTTTCTGCCCCGGCTGCCCTCACCGGGCGTCCTTCTGGTCGATCAATCACGCCCTTGCCCTGGACAACCAGAATGGTTTCGTCTGCGGCGATATAGGCTGCTACTCGCTCGCCGCGATGCCCGCGGGCTTCTCGACGCTGAAGACACTGCATTCAATGGGCTCTGGTACCGGGCTTGCCAGCGGCTTCGGCAAGCTGCGGCAATTCGGTTTAAAACAACCGGTGGTATCCGTATGCGGAGACAGCACCTTTTTTCACTCGGTAATCCCGGCGCTGATAAACGCCATTCACAACAATTCGGACATCACCATGGTAGTGCTCGACAACAGCGGCACGGCAATGACGGGCTTCCAGTCCCACCCGGGCTTGCCGATCGACGCCATGGGAACTGCCGGTATCAAAATTGACATCCCGACGATCTGCAGGGCCCTCGGCGCACAGGTGGTGGTTCGGGATCCGTTTGATCTGGATGAATCGCAGCAGACCTTTCTCGAACTGATCGCAAAGAAAGGGGTGAAAGTCCTGATCTTGAGGCAAGCCTGCGCCCTCGCGCCGGGAAAGAAGGGACACAAGAGGTTGGAAGTCAAGGTGGACGAAAACGTCTGTATCGGTGAAGCCTGCGGCTGCAATCGTTTTTGCACCCGCGTATTTGCCTGCCCTGCGCTCACCTGGGACAAAGTGAAGAAGCGCTCCTGGATCGACGACGTCCTCTGCACCGGTTGCGGGGTTTGCGTCTCGGTCTGTCCGACCGGCGCAATTGGGCAAATGGAGGTGGCCTGACATGTCAGCAATCCATTTGAAATACGATCCCTATAACCTCATCATTGCCGGCGTGGGGGGGCAAGGGAACGTGATGACATCGCGTTCCGTTGGCAACATGCTTTCACAGCTCGGCCTGTTTGTTACCATCGGCGATACCTTCGGCGCCTCCCAGCGGGGCGGCTCGGTGATGAGCCATCTGCGTATTTCCGCAAAATGCAGTTGGTCGCCGCAGATTCCCTTGGGGCGGGCCCATATGATCGTCTCCATGGAGCCGAGTGAAACCATCCGTACGCTCAGGGATTACGGAAATCCTGCGGTGAAAGTCATAAGCAACACCCGTCCCCTGTTCCCGATTGGAGTGAATACCGGCCAGGCAAGCTATCCGTCAGCGAGTGAAATCGAATATTGGATCGAAGAGATGTCGGAAAAGGCCTGGTTCCTTGACGCCACAGCAGAAGCGATGAAAATGGGGAACCCGGTTTTCGGCAACGTGATCCTCGCGGGCGCTCTCGCCGGAACGAACGAACTCCCCATGCGGCGGGATATCTATGCCGAAATCATGACCGAACGGTTTGCCAGTGACATTCTTCAAAAGAACCTCGCCGCTTATGATTACGGAGTGGAGTGCGTGGCCGGATAGATTCCAGCTGCGGCTGTAGAAACATCGGCCCCACGCTGCGCAAGCAATCGACAAGCGCGACCGCACAATCGTGCCGGACCCGTGAATGCACCCGACTGGTTTCAACCGGCGTGACTACTGGGTCAATACCGCGCTATTCAAGCTATTCTCACGGCTGCTGTGCGAACGCGCTTAATTGCGGCGGATTTGTGGATTTCGACTTGCCCGGCCGCCCTTTGTCGGCACACGAAAAAGGCAAGTTATTTCCGAAAACCCAGCATATACTAGCTGCCAAAAAGAATATGCCGCTCTGCGCGCCGCGGCACACGTTTCATCGGCAAGGAGATCCCGAATGAACGTCCCAGCCAAGTTTAACGAAGTCACGCTGGACGACAAGTACACGCTGGAATCCGGACGCGTATTCCTTACCGGGACCCAGGCCATCGTGCGCCTGCCCATGCTGCAGCGCGAACGCGACCTTGCCGCCGGCCTCAACACGGCGGGGTTCATCTCCGGCTATCGCGGCTCGCCACTGGGCGGTATAGACCAGGGGATGCTGGGCGCGAAAAAACATCTCGAAGCACATCACATCAAGTTCCACCCGGGCGTGAACGAAGACCTGGCCGCGACCTCGATCTGGGGTACGCAGCAGCTCAACCTGTTCAACGACGCCAAGTACGACGGCGTGTTCTCCATCTGGTACGGCAAAGGACCGGGCGTGGATCGCTGCGGCGACGTATTCAAACACGGCAACGCAGCCGGCACCTCCAAATATGGCGGCGTGCTGGTACTTGCAGGCGACGATCACGCGGCCAAGTCTTCCACGCTGGCGCATCAGAGCGAACACATACTCAAAGCCTGCATGATCCCGGTGCTCAACCCGGCCAATGTGCAGGAGTATCTGGACTACGGCCTGCATGGCTTCGCCATGTCGCGCTACGCCGGCGTCTGGGTGGGATTCAAATGCGTGACCGACGTAGTCGAATCGGGCGCCTCGGTCTACATAGATCCGCAGCGCGTGCAGGTCAAAATTCCGACGGATTTCGCGCTGCCTCCCGGAGGCCTGAGCATACGCTGGCCCGATGGCATCCTCGAACAGGAGGCACGCCTGCTGGACTACAAGGTCTACGCCGCGCTTGCCTATGTGCGGGCCAACGGCCTCGACCGCATCATTTGGAACTCGCCGCGCGCACGCCTCGGCATCGTCACCACCGGCAAGTCCTACGGCGACACCATGCAGGCGCTGGCCGATTTGGGCATAGACGGGAACGCTGCGCGCGACATCGGCATCCGCGTCTACAAAGTCGCGATGAGCTGGCCGCTGGAACCGCAGGGCGCGCGCAAATTTTCGCTCGGCCTGGAAGAAATCCTGGTGGTGGAAGAAAAGCGCCAGCTGATCGAATACCAGATCAAGGAAGAACTCTACGCCTGGCGCGCTGACCAAAGCCCGCCGCGCGTGCTGGGCAAATTCGACGATAACGGCGAATGGAGCCGCTCCGCGGGCCAGCCTGCCGGCACCTGGCTGCTGCCGGCGAGCTATGAACTGTCGCCCGCGATCATTGCCAGGGCAATTGCCAGCCGTCTCGCCAAACTCGGCATGGATACGCAACTGGGCGGGCGTTACCGCGAGCGCCTGGCGTTTCTCGACTTCAAGGAGAAAGCGCTCGCGACGCCGCAAATCCCGACCCTGCGCCAGCCCTATTTCTGCTCCGGCTGCCCGCACAACACGTCCACCCGCGTACCCGAAGGCAGCCGCGCCACCGCCGGCATCGGCTGCCACTTCATGGCGGTGTGGATGGACCGCAACACTTCTACCTTCACTCACATGGGAGGCGAGGGCGTGCCCTGGATCGGACAGGCGCCGTTCTCGAACACCAGGCACATATTCGCCAATCTCGGCGACGGCACCTATTACCACTCGGGGCTGATGGCGATCCGCGCGGCCTGCGCCGCCAAAGTCAGCATGACCTACAAGATTCTGTACAACGACGCAGTGGCGATGACCGGTGGGCAAAAGCACGACGGCCCGCTCGATCCGGCCTCGATTTCGCGCCAGATCGCCGCAGAGGGCGTGAACCCCATTGTCATCGTCACTGACGAGCCGGAAAAATATCCCTCGGGCATCAACTGGGCCGCGGGTGTGAGCGTGCGCCACCGCGACGAACTCGACGCGGTGCAGCGCGAACTGCGCGAACTCCCGGGCGTGTCGGCGATCATTTACGACCAGACCTGCGCCTCGGAAAAACGCCGCCGGCGCAAGCGCGGCGCGTTTCCCGATCCGGCCAAGCGCGTCGTCATCAACGAGATGGTGTGCGAGGGCTGCGGCGACTGCAGCGACAAATCCAACTGCCTGTCGGTAGAACCGCTGGAGACCGAGTTCGGCCGCAAGCGCACCATCAACCAGTCGACCTGCAACAAGGACTATTCCTGCGTCAGGGGATTTTGCCCGAGCTTCGTCACCGTAGAGGGCGGCACGCTGAAAAAGGGCAAGGCCGGCATGGCGAAGTCAGCCGACGCTTTTCCCGCCTTGCCCGAACCGGTGACGGCGGCCATAGACCAGGCCTACGGCGTGCTGGTCACCGGCATAGGCGGTACCGGCGTCGTCACCATCGGCCAGATACTGGCCATGGCGGCGCACCTCGAGGGCAAGGGGGTGTCGGTGCTAGACATGTCCGGCCTGGCGCAAAAAGGCGGCCCGGTGATGTCGCATGTGCGCATCGCCAACCAACCTGAGGATCTGCACGCGACGCGCATTGGCACCGGCGATGCGCGCCTGGTGATCGGCTGCGACCTGGTGGTGGCGGCCGCCCCGGATGCCCTGGCCAAGATGAGTGCGCCCGGGACGCGCGCCGTGATCAACTCCACCACCGCGCCGACCGCCGATTTCGTGCGCGATCCGAACTGGCAGCTGCCGGGCAGCAAGCTGTCGCAGGACATCGCCACAGCCTGCGGCAAGGACAATGTAGCCTTCCTGGCCGCGGGCAGCATCTCCACCAATCTGATGGGCGATTCCATCGCCACCAATATGTTCATGCTCGGTTACGCTCTGCAAAAAGGCTGGGTGCCGGTGTCAGGCGCAGCGATCGAGAAAGCGGTGGAACTGAACGGCGTGGCGGTCGAATTCAATCTGAAGAGCTTTGTCTGGGGCCGGCGCGCGGCGGTCGATCTAGCGCGGGTGGAGAAAATCGCCACGCCGGCCGCGGTGATTCCGCTCAGCCAGCATCTGTCGCGCAACCTCGATGAACTGCTCGCGCGGCGCGTCGAAATGCTCAGCGCCTACCAGGACGCCGCCTATGCGGCACGCTACCAGGAACTGGTGGAAAAAGTGCGCCGGGTCGAGTCGGAGAAGACCGGCGGCACCAAGCTCACCGAGGCGGTGGCGCGCTATTACGCCAAGCTGATGGCCTACAAGGACGAGTACGAGGTCGCCAGGCTGCACTCGGATCCCGCGTTCATGCAGAGAATAGAAGGCATGTTCGAGGGCGATTACAAAGTGGTATTCCATCTCGCACCGCCGATGTTGAACAAGCCCGATGCTGCGACCGGTGTAGCGAAGAAATCCCGCTTCGCGCCGTGGATGAAGCACGTATTCGGGCTGCTGGCGCGCTTCAAACGACTGCGCGGCACGGCATTCGACATTTTCGGACGCACCGAGGAACGCCATAAGGAGCGCGCGCTGATCACCGAATACGCGGCCACGGTGGAGCAACTGCTGGTCGGGCTGACACCCGCCAAGCACGCGCTGGCAATCGAGATCGCCAGCATTCCGGAGACCATCCGCGGCTACGGACACGTAAAAGCGCGCCACCTCGAGCTGGCGGCGAAGCAACGCGCTGAACTGCTGGAGAAATTCAAGGCCCCGCTGGAGTGGACGGCCCAGGCCGCTTAGAATCCGTTGCAAAATGAAATTTTGCGACGGCCAATATAGGGGAGCATGAGGGGAGTTATCCCCTCATATTGAAATAGACTCTTAGACCGCGTAAGCCATGAGCCTCACCCGCATCGACCTCGAACGCGACCGCGTGCGCCAGGAACTGGCGATGACCCCGCTCGGCCAGCATCTGCTGACTGATTCTGAGCTGGACGAATCTTTGTGGCAGATCCTGGAGGCGCGCGAGACCGACGCAGATTATTGGATATTCGGCTACGGCTCACTGGTATGGAATCCGCTATTCCACTTCGAGGAAAAACGCGTAGTCACCACGCATGGCTATCACCGCAGTTTCTGCCTGTGGTCGCGCATCAACCGCGGTACCCTGGACCGGCCGGGGCTGGTGCTGGGCCTGGACCGCGGCGGGGGTTGCCGCGGCGTCGCCTACCGCATTGCACCGGATAAAGCCGAAAGCGAATTGCGCCTGGTGTGGCGGCGCGAAATGCTGCTGGGCGCCTATATTCCGCGCTGGGTAAGGGTGAGCGACGGCGAGACTCAATTTCGCGCCATCACCTTCATCATCAACCGCGCCGGCCCGGCCTACGCCGGCCGCCTGTCCCCTGAGGCCATCGTCGAGCGCTTGACCACCTGCCATGGCCGCATGGGGCCGGGATTGGACTACCTGCTGCACACTGTGGACGCCCTGCGCGCCTGCGGCATCGAAGATCGCCACCTGCAGGATCTATGCGATCGCGCCCACGCCGCGCGCGGCTGATCCGGGCCGGGAGACCCACATCGCCTAGAAAGCCTCATCTTCCCTCAGGTAGCGCCATTGCCCGGGAGGGAGGTCCCCCAGCTTCACCTTGCCGATACGAATACGCTTGAGTCCGACCACTTCCAGGCCGACCAGCTCGCACATGCGCCGGATCTGGCGCTTCTTGCCTTGGCGCAGCACGAAACGCAGCTGATCCTGGTTCAGCCAGCCGACCTGCGCGGGCCGCAGCGCCTCCCCGTCCAGCGACAAGCCGTGATTGAGCAGCGCCAGGCCGGCCTTGGACAGGCGGCCCCGCACACGCACCAGATATTCCTTCTCGATCGCGGAGTTCTCACCGATCAGCTGCTTGGCGATGCGCCCGTCCTGCGTCAACACCAGCAAGCCCTGCGAGTCGATATCGAGGCGCCCGGCCGGCGCCAGCCCCCTCAGATGCAAGGGCGTGTAGCCCAGCGGCGAGCGGTCGCCGGCAAAGCGCGATGCAGCACTGACCAGGGTCACGGCAGGCTTATAGCCCGGCTCGGCCTGCGCCGACACATAGCCGACCGGCTTGTTCAGCAACAGGGTCACGCGCGCCTGTTGGCTCGCTTGCCCCGCTTTGTTCAGGGTGATTTTGCTCGCCGGGTCGATGCGCGTACCCAGCTCGGTAACGCGCTCACCGTCCACGAATACCCAGCCGCGCTCGATGTAGCTATCCGCCTCGCGGCGCGAACAAAGCCCTTGTTGCGACATCAACTTGGATACGCGTACTTTTTCCATTATGTCCGGGCAGAACCGGCGCAGCGGCTCGAAACGCGTTAGGGTACCGCATCTCCAGGCTACGCTTCCATTGAACTTTATTTCCGGCGGCTTGTAACCATTCACCGCTTTCTTACGACTAAACTTGTAAGTCCTCCCGGAGATTGTTTATGCATGCCACCGTTCACCTTCTCACCAGCAGCGATTTCCCGCCCCTGGCGCGCCGCGCCATCGAGACGCTGCAGCTAAACCTCGGCTATCGCTGCAACCAGAGCTGCGTTCATTGCCATGTGAATGCAGGGCCGAACCGAAAGGAGGAAATGACTGATGAAACCATCGAGGCCGTTATCCATTTCCTGGCCGCCAGCCCGGAAATCCGCAGCATCGACCTCACCGGTGGCGCGCCCGAGCTGAACCGCAATTTCCGCAGACTGGTCATCGCCGCGCGCGCACACGGACTGCGCGTGATCGACCGCTGCAACCTGACCATATTGGAACAACCCGGCCACGAGGATCTGGCGGCATTTCTGGCCGCCCATGGCGTGGAAATCGTCGCCTCCTTGCCCTGTTATCAGGAAGAGAACGTCGACAAACAGCGCGGCGCCGGCACCTTTGTAGCGAGCTTGAAAGGCCTGCGGCGGCTGAACGCGCTGGGCTACGGCCGCGCCGACAGCGGCCTGATCCTCGATCTGGTTTACAACCCGCAGGGCGCCAGCCTGCCGCCGGCGCAGGCCGCACTGGAAGCCGATTACAAGCGCTATCTGGGCGAGCGCTACGGCATTGTGTTCAACCGCCTGTACACCATGGCCAACATGCCGATCCAGCGCTTTGGCAGCATGCTGATTTCCAAAGGGCAGTTCAACAGCTACATGAGCACCCTGCGCGCAGCGCACCGCGACGAAAACCTGGAGCAGGTGATGTGCCGCAGCCTGATCAGCGTGGACTGGCAGGGCTATGTCTATGATTGCGACTTCAATCAGCAACTCGGCCTTGCGCTGATGGATGGCGACCGCTCCAGGCTGCACATTACCGACGCCACGATCGCAATGCTCGAGGGTGTTCCGATCCGGGTGGCCGATCATTGCTATGGCTGCACGGCGGGCCAGGGTTCCAGCTGCGGCGGCGCTTTGGATAGCGAAACCGCGCCCGCGCCGACCTGCAGCGCATGAACCGCCCAGGACGGTTCTGCCCGCTGCGCTACCGCTACGGAGCGCAGGCCATTGCCGCCGCGCCCGAGCGGCAGGCGGAAACCCTGTACGTGATCGGCGGACTGTATGGCAATCTGCAGGCCCTGGACGCCGTCGAAGCGATGGCCCGTGCGGAGTCCGGACCGGTAAGCCTGTGCTTCAACGGCGATTTCAACTGGTTCAACGTCGATGACGCGGGCTTTCGGGCGATCAACGAGCGCGTGTTAAGGCATGACGCAATACTCGGCAACGTCGAGGCCGAGTTGGGTGCAGAGTCCGACGACGCGGGCTGCGGCTGCGCCTATCCGGATACGGTGGCCGCCGCAGTCGTCGAACGTTCCAACCAGATTCACGCCAGGCTGAAACGCGCGGCAGCGCGGCACCCCGATCTGCTCGACCGGCTGAGCGAGCTGCACATGGTAGCGCGCTACCGCGTGGGAACAGCGCGCGTCGGCGTAGTGCATGGCGACGCCGAATCGCTGGCGGGCTGGCGCTTCGATGCCGCCGCTCTGGATGACCCGGGCGGGCAAGCCTGGTGCGCTGCCGCCTTCGCCAAGGCTGGGGTGGATGTATTTGCGAGCACGCATACCTGCGCTGCCGTCACGCGCCGCTTTGATTTTGACGGCATCAAGCTGGTTGCCAACAACGGCGCCGCGGGCATGCCGAACGCGCCTGACACGCACTTCGGCATATTGACGAGGATAGGGGTCGAATCCCCGCCCCATGCAAGCCTTTACGGCCACATCATTCGGGGCGCCCATGTCGACGCGCTCGCCATCCGCTATGACCATGCGGCCTGGCAAAAACGCTTTCTCGA
>CAKKSJ010000108.1 GCA_919902965.1 Burkholderiales bacterium | reverse complement strand
GTGTCTCCACCGATCTGAATCGAGCCAACCGCTAGTAACACTACGCGGTTCAGTCGTAAGCGATCAATAAACCACGTTCTTCCGCGCGTGGGGTGATTCGCGTATAGATACGCGCTTCTTCGTTGAACCAAGGAGCGCGAGATGAGCGGGAAAGTCGATCTGGATCGGTGGGGGCCGCATTTGCTGGCGGCCAAGCGCGAGGGCAAGTCGCTGACAGAGTACGCGCGTAGCCGCGGGCTGTCGCGATACACCTTGTACGCGGCGAAACAAATGCTGCGAAGCACGGGTAGCAAGCCGCATGTGCCGCGGCGAGCGCTGGCGACGAACAAAGCAGCGCCCTCTCCAGTATTTGCGGCGGTGAAGCTCCTGGTGCCGAGCACTTCTTCTGGCCGATCGGCGTCACAGCTGCGAGCCCAGTTGCCCAACGGCGTGAAACTGGAACTGATGTCGGCCGACGCGCCGCTGCTCGCAGCCGCGATCCAAGCCCTGGCAGGTCGATGATGTTTCGCTTCGATGCGCGGCTCGCGGTGTACGTGCACCGCGAGGCGGTGGATTTTCGCAAAAGCATCAACGGGCTCGCGGCGCTGGTGGAACAGGCCCTGGGGCTCGATCCCTTTGCAGCGGCACTGTACGTGTTCAGTAACCGTCGACGCGACCGGGTGAAGATTCTGGGCTGGGAGACCAACGGCTTTTGGCTGCTGCTGAAGCGCCTGGAGGCCGAGCGGTTTGTGTGGCCGCGCGCTGGCGAGGCAGTGATCGAATTGACGATCGAACAATTGCATTGGCTGCTCGAGGGTATCGACCTTGAGGCGATGCGCGCTCACCAAGTGCTGAGGTACCGGCACGCAGGTTGAACGAACGAATGCGCGCGTAAAATTTATTCGTGCCGCGTGAACGCGAATAAGATGCTGTAGTCTAAGAAGACAATGCACGCGATCACGAACAACGAGGACGAACTGAACCAGCTGCGCGACCAACTGGCGCGCAGCGAAAGCGAACGTGAAGCACTGCGCGGCGAGTTGCGTATCGTGCGCACCGAGCGCGATCTGCTCAAAGAGCGGCTCAATGCGTTCATGCGCAAACTCTTTGCCGCCAAGTCCGAGGCCCGCGGCAGTGAGCAGAAAGATTTGCTCTTCAACGAAATCGAAACGCTCGCCCCGGTATCGGTCCCAGCCGAGGTAGCCCCCGAGGACAGCGTAGAGGTCCCGGCGCACCGGCGCGCCAAGCGCGGCAGAAAGCCCCTGGATGCGGCACTGCCGCGTGAGGTGATCCGCCACGAGTTGCCCGAGGCCGAGCGCATCTGCCCGAACGACGGGGCGCGGCTTGAAGAAATCGGCGTCGAGGCGAGCGAGCAACTGGATATCGTTCCCGCCCAAGTGCGCGTCATCCGTCACGAGCGCGTGAAGTACGCCTGCCCGTGCTGCGATCAGGGGCTGCGCATCGCACCTGCGCCGCCGCGGCTGATCCCCAAGGGCCTGCTCACCGAGTCGGCGCTCGCATGGGTGGCCACGGCCAAGTACCAGGATGCGCTGCCGCTGTACCGGCAGGCGGCGCTGCTCGGGCGCTTCGGCGGCGATCTGTCGCGCAACACGCTCGCCGGCAGTCTGGTGCGCGTAGGCGCCGCGGTGCAGCCGATCATCAACTTGCTGCGTGATCAATTGCTCGATGCCGAAATCATTCACGGCGACGAGACCGAGCTGCAGGTACTCAAGGAACCGGGCCGTGCTGCACAGCAAAAAAGCTACCTGTGGGCGCAAATGAGCGGCAGCGGCCCACCGATCCGGCTCTTTACCTATGCCCCAAGCCGCAGTGCCGAAACCGCGCGGCGACTCTATGATGGGGCGCGCGGGGCATTGGTCACCGATGGCTACGAGGTGTATGCCAACGTGGCGCAGACCTATGGGCTGGTGCACCTTGGCTGTTGGGCGCACGCGCGGCGCCGGTTTGTGGACGCCGAGGCAGCGTTGCCCAAGGCCTCGCGCACGAGCGCGCAGCCGGCGGCCCAGTTTATCGCCGCGATCGGCGAACTCTATGCGATCGAGGCTGCGGCACGCGAGTTGGACGTCAAGGATCGGTTGCGCTTGCGCTACGAACGCAGCCGCCAGATGCTCGCGCGCATCCAGACTCTGCTGCTCGCGTATCGGCACAGCGTGCTGCCGGGCAGTCTCCTTGGCCAAGCGCTGCATTACCTGTCTGAGCAGTGGCCCAAGCTGGTGCGTTTCGTCGATGACGGGAGCTTTCCGATTGACAACAATGCTTGCGAGAACGCGATCCGGCCCTTCGTCGTCGGACGGCGCAATTGGTTGTTCGCCGACACCGTCGGCGGGGCGAGCGCCAGCGCCAACCTGTATTCCTTGATCGAAACCGCCAAGGCCAACGGCATCGAACCCTACCAGTACCTGCGCGCGCTGTTCACCGCGCTGCCCAAAGCGACGTGCCTCGAAGACTACGAGGCGTTGCTGCCCTGGCGTATCGCCGTCGCTTCGAAGTAGTCTTCCGCTTTCAAGCACAGTAATTACGCCTCGGCAAGGACGGGGTACATTGATCGCTTACCGTGCAACAGCGTTGATGCCATGCTGCGAAAGCCGTGTCCCGTCATTTCGTCCTTGGCGTATCCCATTCGGCGCAGTGCGGCGTTGATGGTGTTCTCGCTCATCGGTCTGCTGCCGCCGCGCTCGCTAGGAAACACGTAACGGCCGTTACCGGTCAATGGCTGAATCTCGCGCAGGATACCGACAGCCTGGTCGGACAAGGGGACGATGTGCTGCTCCTTCATCTTCATCTTGGCAGCGGGAATACGCCATTCTGTTTTTTCAAAATCAAACTCGGCCCATTCGGCATGGCGAAGCTCGCCAGGGCGCACGAATGCCAGCGCAGCAAGGCGCAGGGCGCATCTGGTACCCAAGGCCCCGGTAAAGCCATCGATCGCCCGCAACAGCCCTCCTACGGCCTTAGGATCGGTCACTGAGGCATGGTGCTGCACATTTTCCGGCGGCAGTATGTCTTTCAGTTCTATGTCACGCGAGGGATCGCGAGTAGCTAGACCTCTGCCGACGGCATACCGGAATATGCGCCCCATGTAGTTATGCACTCGACGTGCAATGTCCATTGCACCGCGCTGTTCTATGCGTTCGATCACCTTAATCAAATCAGCCGCCGCAAGGCTGGTAATCGGTCGCGCACCGATCCACGGGAACACGTCCACTTCCAGGAATCGGAGCAGCTTGGCTTTGGTGTTCTCCGCCAGCATCGGCGCAGTCTTGGCGTACCACTCGCGCCCGATCACCTCGAAAGTGTTTGCTGCCAGCCCTGCCCGCGCGGCCTTCGCTGCCTTCCGCTGTTCGCCCGGGTCAATGCCTTCGGCGAGTAGCTTGCGCGCATCGTCGCGCCTTTGGCGAGCACCGGCGAGAGAGATATCCGGGTAGGTGCCGAGAGACAGCAGCTTTTCCTTTCCGCCGAAGCTATAGCGGAATCTCCACCACTTTCCGCCCGCCGGGGTAACGATCAAAAACAAGCCCCGTTCATCGGACAATTTCGAGGGCTTTTTGCCCGGTTTTTTGTTGCGTACTGCGGTATCAGTCAGAGGCATATAGTTACCCGGCTGAGTGGTGGATTACCCGATAATCTACCCCGCCTGTTATCCGGATGTCAACGAACCATTTCGGACTGCGACGGACGAGAAAAATGCCGTACTCCTTGTTTTCAATTGGATTTACGGCCTTTATCGGACTACTTCGGACTATCTCTTGGTGCCGGGAGGGGGAATCGAACCCCCATGACCGTAAAGTCGCGGGATTTTGAGTCCCGTGCGTCTACCAATTCCGCCATCCCGGCCGCGCTCTGCAAGCGAGCGCAACGGAGGCGAATTATGCTCTAATTCGCGCTTCCCCTCAATGGAGCCGGCCCCGTAATGCCGCTCTCGCTGGACGACTTTGACTACGCGCTCCCGGCAGAACTGATTGCGCAATTTCCTGCGCGCGAGCGCAGTTCCAGCCGTCTGCTGCGACTGTCGGGCGGAACTTTGTCGGACCATCGATTCGCCGAACTGCCGCAATTCCTGCATTGCGGCGATGTGCTGGTGCTCAACGACACGCGCGTCATCAAGGCACGCCTCTACGGTAACAAAGCGAGCGGCGGAAAAATCGAGGCCCTGGTGGAGCGCGTCACCGGCGCGCACGAGGCGCTGGTACAGATGCGCGCCAGTCACCCGCCCAGGCCCGGCGCGCGCCTCAGCTTCGACGCAGCGCTCGAGGCAGAAGTGCTGGAGCGCCGCGGCGATTTGTATCTGCTGCGTTTCGGCAGCGACGCCAGCGTGCTCGACTTGCTCGAACGCCACGGCCACCTGCCCCTGCCGCCTTATATCGCCCATGCCGACGGTGAGCAGGATCAGCTGCGCTACCAGACGGTTTACGCGCAGCATCCCGGCGCGGTGGCGGCGCCCACCGCCGGCCTGCATTTCGACGAAACCATGCTGGCGCAGTTGCGCAGTATGGGCGTGCAGCTTGCCTGGCTCACGCTGCATGTCGGCGCCGGCACCTTCCAGCCGGTGCGCGTGAATAAACTCGCCGAACACAAAATGCACAGCGAGCACTACGAGATTCCACCAACTACCGTGCAGGCCATCGCCGGCGCGCGCGCGGCCGGACGCGCGGTGATCGCGGTCGGCACCACCAGCCTGCGCGCGCTCGAATCGGCTGCACGCGCCGACGCCGACTGCCTACCGCGTCCGGGAGCGGGCGAGACCGCGCTGTTCATCACCCCGGGCTATCAGTTCCGCGTAGTGGACCGGCTGATCACCAATTTTCATTTGCCCAGATCGACCCTGCTGATGCTCGTCGCTGCCTTTGCCGGAATGGAAGCGGTGCGCGCGGCCTACCGCCACGCGATCGAACAGCGCTACCGTTTCTTTTCCTACGGCGACGCCATGCTGATTGATAAAATTGAACATGCGCCTTACACCACGGACTAATTCCCGGTGCAACGGACTTGCCGCAGGCGGCACGCCGTTCACCTCCTTTGGCAAATGAAATTCCTCGTACACAACATTGACGGCCGGGCGCGCCGCGGCACGCTGACCCTGGCCCATGGCCAGGTCGAGACCCCCGCCTTCATGCCCGTCGGCACCTATGGCACGGTTAAAGCGATGAGCCCGGCGGAACTGCATGAGATCGGTGCCGGCATCGTGCTCGGCAATACCTTCCATCTGTGGCTGCGCCCCGGCCTCGAAGTAATCGAAGCGCACGGCGGCCTGCACCGCTTCATGGGCTGGGACGCACCGCTACTCACGGACTCCGGCGGCTTCCAGGTATTCAGCCTGGGCGCCCTGCGCAAGATTTCCGAGGAAGGTGTGAAGTTCGCCTCGCCGGTGAACGGCGACCGGCTGCTGCTGACGCCGGAAGAATCGATGCGCATCCAGCGCGTGCTCAATGCCGACATCGCCATGATTTTCGACGAGTGCACGCCCTACCCCGCGGACGAACGCGTCGCCGGCGAATCGATGCGCCTGTCGCTGCGCTGGGCCGAACGCAGCAAGCGGGCGCACGAGGGAAATCCGAACGCGCTGTTCGGTATCGTCCAGGGCGGCATGCATGAAGCCCTGCGCGACGCGTCGCTCGCCGAATTGCAGCGTATCGGCTTCGACGGCTACGCCATCGGCGGGCTGTCGGTGGGCGAACCCAAAGAAGACATGCAGCGCATCCTCGCCCACACCGCGCCGCAATTGCCCGCAGATCAGCCGCGTTATCTGATGGGCGTGGGCACGCCCGAGGACCTGGTCGGGGCGGTCATGGCGGGAATCGACATGTTCGACTGCGTGCTCCCCACGCGCAACGCCCGCAACGGCTGGCTGTTCACCCGCTACGGCGACATCAAGATCAAGAACGCGGCCTACCGCCACGATCTGCAGCCGCTGGACGCGGACTGCGGCTGCTATTGCTGCGCGAATTTCACGCGCGCCTACCTGCATCACCTGCACCGGGTCAACGAAATCCTGGGCGCGCGCCTCAATACCGTCCACAACCTGTACTACTACCTCACTCTGATGAGCGAGTTGCGCGCCGCCATTGCGGGCGGCGGCCTCGCCGACTACACGGCTGCGTTCCGCGCGCAGCGCGGGAGTGGAAAAGAAGCGGTTTAGCAGCACCCCAATGCTGGTATAATTTCGCGTTGTTTCGACTCGAAATGGAGATACCCGTGCTGATTTCTTTAGCCCATGCCCAGGCCCCTTCCGGCGCAGGCGGCTTCCTGGGTGGTGAAGGCATAATGGGCCTGCTGCCCATCGTCCTGATGTTCGGGCTGCTGTACTTTCTGATGATCCGCCCGCAAATGAAGCGCGCCAAGGAATTGAAGGCCATGACCGACGCGCTGCAAAAAGGCGATGAGGTCATCACGGCCGCCGGACTGGTGGGCAAGATCACCAAAGTTGGCGAGGTCTACATCAGCGTGGAAATCGCGGCGGGCACCGAAATACAAATGCAGAAGGGGGCGGTGCAGACCCTGCTGCCCAAAGGTTCGATCAAAGCGATATCGTGAACCGCGACTTCTGAAGCGCAGCCTCGCGCCCAGCCTTCGCCCGCAAGGCTACACCCACCACTGGTCACCCGACAATGAACCGCTATCCGCTTTGGATCTACGTGATCATCGCCTGTGCGATGGTGCTGGGATTCACCTATACCCTGCCCAATTTTTTCGGCGAGTCGCCGGCAGTCCAGGTGTCCAGCGTCAAGGCCACGGTCAGGGTCGATTCCGGCTTGCTCGAGCGCGTAGAACAGGCACTGAAGAGCGCGAAAATCGTCAGCCAGGGGACATTTCTCGACGCCAACAGCGTCAAGCTGCGCTTCGCGGACACCGATACGCAACTGAAGGCCAAGGATATCCTCAGCCAGAGCCTCAACCCGGACCGCGACAATCCCTCCTACGTCGTCGCCCTCAACCTGCTCTCTTCCTCGCCCAACTGGCTCACCGCGATTCACGCCCTGCCCATGTACCTGGGGCTGGATCTGCGCGGCGGCGTGCATTTCATGCTTCAGGTCGACATGAAAGCCGCACTGACCAAGCGGCTGGAGAATCTGAGCGGGGATATCCGCACCCAATTGCGCGACAAGAATCTGCGCCATTCCGGCATCAGGCGTGAAGGCACTGTTATCCAGATCAAGTTCCGCGATGCCGCTACGCGCGCCGCTGCGCGCAAGCTGCTCGAGGACAACCAGCCGGATCTAAGCTTCACCGACCAGGATCTCGCCAGCGACGAATTCCGGCTGAGCGGCACGGTCAAGCCCGAAGCGGTCACGCGTACGCAGGAGTCGGCGCTGAAGCAGAACATCACCACGCTGCAAAACCGCATCAATGAACTGGGCGTGTCCGAACCCATCATCCAGCAGCAGGGTGCGGACCGCGTGGTGGTGCAACTGCCGGGCGTGCAGGACACGGCCAAGGCGAAGGAAATTCTCGGCCGCACCGCAACCCTGGAAATCCGCATGGTCGACGAGGAGAACAGCAATCCGGCGACGCTGCTCGCCGCACAGCAAGGCCAGGTCCCGTTCGGCGACGAACTCTACAACGTACGCGACGGCTCGCCGCTGCTGGTGAAGAAACAAGTGGTGCTGACCGGCGACCGCCTCACCGATGCCCAGCCCGGATTCGATAACCAGACACAAGAGCCCACGGTCAACATGACCCTGGATGGACCCGGGGCGCGCATTTTCAAGGATGTCACCCGCGACAACGTGGGCAAGCGCATGGCGATCCTGCTGATCGAAAAAGGCAAAGGCGAAGTGGTCACCGCCCCGGTGATCCGCAGTGAAATCGGCGGCGGGCGCGTACAGATCAGCGGCCGCATGAGTTCCACCGAGGCCGCCGACACGGCGCTGCTGCTGCGCGCCGGTTCGCTCGCGGCGCCGATGGAAATCATCGAGGAACGCACCATCGGCCCCAGTCTCGGCGCCGACAATATCAGCAAGGGCTTCCGCTCCACGCTCTGGGGTTTTATCGCGATCGCCCTATTCATGAGCATGTACTACGTCCTATTCGGCGTGATCTCGGTGCTGGCGCTCTCCTCCAATCTGCTGCTGCTGGTAGCGCTTCTATCGCTGCTGCAGGCGACGCTGACCCTGCCTGGCATCGCCGCCGTCGCGCTCACCCTGGGCATGGCGATCGACGCCAATGTGCTCATCAACGAGCGCATTCGCGAAGAGATGCGCAACGGCGCCACGCCGCAGGCTGCAATCCACGCCGGCTACGAACGCGCTTTCGGCACCATCCTCGACTCCAACGTCACGACCATGATCGCGGGCCTGGCGCTGCTGATCTTCGGCTCCGGCCCGATTCGCGGCTTCGCCGTAGTGCACGTGCTCGGCATCCTGACCTCGCTGTTCAGTTCGGTGGTGATTTCGCGTGCGGTCGTCAATTTGACCTATGGCTCGCGCCGCCGGCTGGAAAAGCTGGCGATCGGGAATACGTCGTGGAAATAGTGCATAGCGCGGGGCAATAAACATGGAATTCTTCAAGATCCGCAAAGACATACCGTTCATGCGCTATGCGCTGGTGTTCAACATCATCTCGTTGGTCACCTTCCTGCTGGCGGTGTTCTTCCTCGCGACCAACGGGCTGCATTACTCGATCGAGTTCACCGGCGGAACGGTGATCGAGGTCGCCTATGACCATCCCGCGGAAATCCAGAAGGTCCGCGTCGCGCTGGAGAAGGCCGGCTACACCGACACCTCGGTGCAGAATTTCGGGTCCTCGCGCGACGTGCTGATCCGCATGCCGCTGAAAGAAGGCCAGTCGAGCGCCGACCTGTCGAAGAAGGTCATGGATACGCTCGCAACCGAGGACAAGAGCGTGCAACTGCGCCGCGTGGAATTCGTCGGCCCGCAGGTGGGACGCGAGCTCGCTGAGAACGGCGCACTCGCCCTGGTCGTCGTCTGTCTCGGCATCATGGCGTACCTGGCGCTTCGCTTCGAATGGCGCTTCTCCGTGGCCGCGATCATCGCCAACCTGCACGACGTCATTATCATCCTTGGCTGTTTCGCGCTGTTCCAGTGGGAGTTTTCCCTGCCGGTGCTGGCTGCCGTATTGGCCGTGCTCGGCTACTCGGTGAACGAATCGGTGGTTATCGCCGACCGGGTGCGCGAGAACTTCCGCAAAATGCGCAAGGCACCGGTGACACAGATCATCGACAACGCCATCACCAGCACCATTTCGCGCACTATCATTACCCACGGGAGCACCCAGGTCATGGTGCTGTCGATGCTGCTGTTCGGGGGCGCCGCATTGCATAACTTCGCGCTCGCGCTGACCATCGGCATAATGTTCGGCATCTATTCTTCGGTGCTGGTCATGGCGCCCATCGTGAAATGGCTGGGCGTGTCACGCGAGCAGTTCGTTCGCCCGCCGAAGAAGGACAAGCAGGAAGCGGTCGTATAGACAGCGCGGCCGGTCAGCGCCGCCGTTGACATTCACCGCATGAGACGCTCATGTGCTGAATGCCAACAGACCCTAAGGAAGCCGGATGAACAAGATACTGGTATGGGACCTGCCGCTGCGCTTGTTCCACTGGCTGCTGGTGGTGCTGGTGGTGGTGTCCTTCATCAGCGTCCAAATCGGCGGCAACGCCATGCGGATCCATATGCTCAGCGGTTACGCGGTACTCGCATTGGTATTGTTCCGCATCCTGTGGGGGTTTTTCGGAAGCACCCACGCGCGCTTTGCTTCCTTCGTTCGCGGCCCCGCCGCCGCAATCGCCTATCTGAGCGCGCTGCGCCGCAAGGAAGCAAGCCAGCACCTCGGACACAATCCCGCCGGCGCCTGGTCGGTGGTCGTCATGCTGATCGTACTGCTGGTGCAGGCAGGCACCGGTCTGTTCGCCAACGACGACATCGCGACCGAGGGCCCGCTGGCGAAACTGGTGAGCAAGGCCCTGAGCGACCGTATCACCGGCATCCACTACCTGAATGTCAAGCTGCTGTTCGCGCTGATCGCTCTGCATCTTTCGGCTGTGGCTTTTTACGTGATTGGCAAGCATGAAGACCTGGTGAAACCGATGATCACCGGATTCAAGGAAGCCGTCGTCGGCAAAGCGGAAACCGTGCCGCATCCGGCGCGGATCCGGCTGGCGGCACTGCTGCTGGCGGTTTGTGCGGCTGGCGTCTACCTGCTGGTCAAGACCAGCTAATGCCGGTCTCGGAATCGGATCGGCATAGGGGGCAGTCTAGCGGACTGCGCCCCTGCCACACCACCCGGCATG